>NZ_JBHXFJ010000013.1:0-136702 GCF_042722465.1 Streptomyces sp. NPDC127098 | reverse complement strand
GCTTCGTCGGTGAGGTCGATGACGGTGGCGCCGCGGTGGCTCTGGTAGCTGACGAGGCGGTCTTTTTCGAGGCGGCGTAGGGCTTCGCGGACGGGGGTGATGGAGACGCCGAGTCGTTCGGCGAGGTGGGCGGCCTTGAGTTGGGTGCCGCCGGGGACGCGGGCGTTGCGGATCTCGTCGCGTAGTACCTCGTAGACGTAGTCGGCCTTGCTCATCGGTTGGCGGTGGCCCTCGGCCGGCCCGGGTGACTCCATCACTGCCCCTCGACATCGCGCGCCCCCGGCTTTGTGGTGCCTCCCGTGAGCCCCGCTGGAAGGGCGATCCCGTCCGCCCTCTTGACTTGCACAGTACATCTTATAAGTTACAGCGCCATGACGAGTCTCGCCGACGTGAAGGTCGTCGACACCGCCACCCTTTTCGCGGGCCCGACGGCCGCGATGATGCTCGGGGACTTCGGCGCCGACGTGATCAAGATCGAGCACCCCAGGAGGGGCGACCCCTCCCGGGGACACGGGGCCGCCGTCGACGGGGTCGGCCTGTGGTGGAAGACGCTGTCCCGCAACAAGCGGACGGCCGCCGTCGATCTGTCGGCGCCGGAGGGCCAGCGGATCCTGCGCCGGCTGGTCGCCGACTCGGACGTACTGGTGGAGAACTTCAGACCCGGCACGCTGGAGCGGTGGAACCTGGCGCCCGAGGAGCTGCGGGAGCTCAACCCGCGGCTGATCGTCGCCAGGATGACCGGCTTCGGACAGTTCGGGCCGATGGCGGGCCAGCCCGGGTTCGGCACCCTGGCCGAGGCCATGAGCGGCTTCGCCGCGAGCACCGGCGAGCCGGAAGGGCCGCCCGTGCTGCCGCCGCTGGCGATGGCCGACGGGATCGCCGGGCTGGCCATGGCCTACGCGATCATGGTGGCGCTGCGGGCCCGCGAGTCCACGGGGCGCGGCCAGGTGATCGACATGGCCATCATCGAGCCGATCCTCGGCATACTCGGCCCGCAGATGACGGCCTACCGCGCTCTCGGTCTCATACCCCGGCGGACCGGCAACCGGTCGAGCAGCAACGCGCCGCGGAACACCTACCGCACGCGGGACGGGCGTTGGGTGGCGATCTCCACCTCGGCCCAGCCGATCGCGGAGCGCGTGATGCGTCTCGTCGGCCGGCCGGAGTTCACCGAGGAGCCGTGGTTCGCCACCGGGCACGGCCGGGTCCAGCACGTCGAGGAGCTCGACGAGGCCGTCGGTTCGTGGATCGCGGCCCGGGACGCCGACGAGGTGATCGCCGCGTTCACCGAGGCGCAGGCGGCGATCGCCCCGATCTACGACGTGTCCGACATCGCCAAGGACCCGCAGTACGAGGCCCTCGGCACTTTCGTCGAGGTTCCCGACGAGGAGCTGGGCAGCGTCACGATGCAGAACGTGCTGTTCCGCCTCTCCGACACCCCGGGCGAAGTCCGGTGGCCGGGGCCGCCGTTGGGCCGGCACACCGAGGAGATCCTCACCGCGCTCGACTACCCCGGGGACGAGATCGACCTGCTGCGCGAGCGGGGGATCATCGCATGAGCATGCCGATCACCTGGCTCTATGTCCCCGGCGACCGCCCGGAGCGCTTCGCCAAGGCCGCCGCGAGCGGCGCCGACGTCGTGATCATCGACCTGGAGGACGCGGTCGACGTGGCCCGGAAGGACGAGGCGCGCGAGAACGCCGTGCGCCATCTGTCCGCACGGGACGCGGGCACCGGGCCGGCGTTCCACGTCCGGGTGAACGACCTCGCGACCCGGCGGGGCCGCGAGGATCTCAGGGCACTCGCCGACGCACCGGGGCTCGACGCCCTGCGGCTGCCCAAGGTCGACTCGGCGGACGACCTCGCCGTGGTCGACGAGGCGTTCGGCGACCGGCCGACGGTCGCGCACGCGCTCCTCGAGTCGGCCCGCGGCCTGGCGAACGTGGAGGCGATCGCCGCCCATCCACGGGTCGCCGGCCTGGCCCTCGGCGAGCAGGACCTGGCGGCCGCGCTGTCCATCGGCCTCGAATCGGCCTTCGACCAGCTGCGGCTGCGGGTGGTGCTCGCCGCCGCGGCCGCCGGCCTCGGCCCGGTGCCGATGTCGGTCCATCCCGACGTCCTGGACGAGGCGGGCCTGATCGCCTCCTGCGCCCACGGCCGCGGCCTGGGGATGTTCGGCCGCACCGCCATCCACCCCCGGCAGATCCCCCTCATCCGTGCCGCCTTCCGCCCCACCCCGGAGGAGATCGGCCGTGCCCGGGAGGTCGTCGACGCCGCCGACCGGGCCGGGCTCGACGGCGTCGGAGCGCTCGCCCTCCCGGACGGCCGCTTCGTCGACGCCCCCATCGTCACCAAGGCTCGCGGGATCCTCGCGTTGGCGGACCGGATCTCCTGACAGCGCACCGCGAGCCACCGGTGTCCAGTACCGCCCCGACCCACCCCCGTCCGGCGATGGCACCAGCTCAGTCAACACCCGAAATGTGAAACGCCGGTACGACCGAAGGAGCTCGTCGTGGGCGCAGCGGTTTGGGCACTCATCGCCTACATAGCCGTCATCGTGGTCTGGAACGCCGTTCTCGGACGCAACATCGGCGAGGCCATGCTCGTCGGATTCCTCGGGGTCTGCCTGTTCGGCGGCACCGACGCGCCGCGGCTCGCGGCGGCCGGTCTCGACGAGGCGTTCTCCGAGGAGGTCGTCTTCGCCGCCCTCGCGTTCGTCTTCATGGGCTACCTCCTCACCAGACTCGGCATCATCGACCGGCAGGTCGCCCTGCTCAACTCGGTCTTCGGCCGGCTACGCGGCGGCTCCGCCTATGTGTCGACCTCGACGGCGGCGCTGCTCGGCGGCCCGGCGGGTTCCGGCTCCGGGATCGCGGCCTCCGTGGGCTCGGTGACCATCCCCTGGATGATCAGGTCCAACTGGCGGCCCGACCTGGCGGCGTCACTGGTCGCCGGGAACGCCGGCCTCGGGATCTCCATACCGCCGAGCTCGTCCATGTTCCTGCTGCTCGGCTCCGCCGCCGTGGCCCCGGTGCTCACCGCCGACGAACTGTTCGTCGCCAGCTTCGTCGGCGGCCTGTGGACCGTGCTCTACCGGTTCGTCGTGGTCTTCGTCTGGGTGCGCAGGTACGACGTCGCTGCCATGCGCCAGTCGGACATCACCCCGTTGCGCGTCGCGCTGCGGGAGGGCTTCACCTCGATGCTGGTCTACGTCGGCATCGCGATCCCGGTGCTGATGACGCTCGACATGGGGGTGGAGTTCCTCGAATCGCGGGTCGGCTCCGCCGCCGACGCCATCAGCATCGTCGTGTGGATCCCGGTGCTGACACTGCTCGCCACCCTGCTGGTGGCCTGGCGGCGGCTGCCGCGAACCGCCGCCGAGTACGGCACGATGCTCGGCGAGATGGCGCCCCGCTACGCCGTCATCGGCGCCACCCTGCTGTTCGCGTTCGCCGCCGCCGGCAGCCTGGGCGAGCTCGGGCTCGTCGACCAGCTGACGGACATCATGGACCGGCTCGACGCGCCCCTGTGGGCCGTGGCGGCCCTGGTCGGCGTCCTCATCGTCGTGATCGCCGCTCCCCTGACGGGGACCGCGACCATCGCCGCGGTGGGCGGCGTCGCCTTCAGCGCGCTCACCGCCGCCGGCGCGTCCCCCGCCACGGCCGCGACCGCCGTCCTGATCTTCGCCTCGACGGAGGGCGCCTCGCCGCCCGGTGCCGCGCCCATCTACATCGCGAGCGGCATCGCCGGTGTGGATCCGTCCCGCACCTTCCTCCGGCTCATCCTCTGGTTCGTGCTGCCGATCCTCGCGATCGGGGTCCTCGTCGCCACCGGCGCGCTGCCGTTGTTCGTCTAGGGCCTGGCACGCCACCTCGGAAAGGAACGACATGACCACCGAAACCTCCGGCGTCCGCACCGCCAGGGCTCTCGCCCAGCGCGTCGCCATGCCCCTGTTCAAGACCGCCCTGGTCGTCTTCCTGCTGCTCGGCACGGTCGTGGTCGTCTGTCAGGCGATCGGGGTCGCCGGCCGGGACGCCGGCCTGGTCTCGGGCGTCCTCGACGGTCTGGGCAAGGCCATGACGACCACCGCGGGGCTCACGGGCCTGCTCGCGTTCGCCATGTCCTACCTGTTCCGGTGGGAGAAGGACGGCGAGGACTGAGCCGGTCCCCCCGTCCGTCGCTCCGGCTAGACTGCGCGGGATGACGAGCGACGGCGACCGCGGAGCGCTGCCATGACCAGTGGCGACGGGGGGCCGGCGACCCTCCGCGAGGTGGCCGAGCGGGCCGGGGTCTCGATGGCGACGGTCTCCCGGGTGCTCGCCGACAACTACCCCGTCGCCCAACGCACCCGCCAGCGTGTGCTGCGCGCCATCCGCGAACTTGACTACGTCGCCAACACCCACGCCCGCGCGCTGCGCGGCCGCGGCACGCCCACCGTCGCCTTCGTGCTCAACGACGTGCGCGGCGCCTCCTTCGCGCAGGTCGCGCACGGCGTCGAGGAGGAGGCCGCGCGGCGGGGCAGGATCTGCCTGATCTGCACCACCCAGAGCGATCCCGAGCGCGAGCTCTCCGTGGTGCGCACCATGCGGGAACAGGGCGCCGGCGCCGTGATCCTCATCGGCGGGGTGGTGGACGACGCCGCCTACCGCGAGCAGATGACGGCCATCGCCCACTCCCTGGATGCCTCCGGGTCCCGCCTGGTGCTCTGCGGGCGGCCGCCGCTCGGTGAGGGCGTGCCGGCCACCGTCGTCGAGTACGACAACGAGGGCGGCGCCTACGCGGTGGTGAGCCGGCTGCTCGCCCAGGGGCACCGCAGGATCCTCTTCCTCGGCGCCGACCGCGCGGGCACCACCACCTCGGCCGGGCGGGTCGCCGGATACCGGCGGGCCCTGGCCGACTTCGACGCCCCCAGCGAGCCGGGGCTGATCCAGGAGGCGGACTTCAACCGGGCCGACGCCTACGAGAACCTGCGGCGGCGGCTCGCCGCCGGGCGCGACTTCACCGCGGTGTTCGCCGCCACCGACATCGTCGCCGCGGGCGCCCTCGCCGCGCTGACCGACGCCGGGCTCAACGTGCCGGGCGACGTCTCGCTCGTCGGCTACGACGACATCGACCTGGCCACCGACCTGCGGCCCAGACTGACCACCGTGCACGTGCCCTACGCCGAACTCGGCAGAACCGCCGTGCGGTTGGCCCTGGGGCTGCGCGAGGGGGAGAGCTCGTCCGCCGAGCAGCACGCGCTGCTCGGCACCCACGTCGTCGTCCGCGACTCGACCGCGCCCCCCGCGGCGCCGCCGCGGCGGCCGAGACCGCGTCGCTCCGCCGGTTCGTGACGGGCGCCCGGTCCCCGCGCGGGCGGGGACCGGGCGGCCGTTCACCTCGACCTCACCGCAACACGTAGGTCAGCGTGCCGAAGCCGAGCTCGTCGAAGCCACCACTGGTGGTGCCGTAGTCCCCGCCCCCGCCCTCCGGGCTGAGGGACCTGGCGATCTCCGACAGGTTCGGGGTGTTCAGCCCACGACGGGCCCAGTAGTGGTGGTAGACGCGCTCCCAGACCGGGCGGGCCTGGCCCCGGCCACCGCTGCCGATGACGGTCTGTTGCTGCTGCGCGCAGTTCTGCCCCGACCCCCACCGGTAGGTGGTGAACGGCAGGTCGTCGTAGCCGAGGTTGTAACGGGCCACGTACTCGGCCGCCTTCAGGAAACGGTTGTTGTCCGCGCCGTACAGGTCGACGCCCTGGTTCCAGGCCATCTCGCAGATGGTGCCCATCAGTCCGATGCCCATGATGCTGTGGGCCTGGTCCCGACCGCTCTCCTGCCACTGCGCGAGGCCGGCGCTGTGCACGAACGGCACGGCGTGCGGGAGCGAGCCGTTGCCCGCGCCGTTGTGGAAGTAGTCGACGATCCGGTCGAACATCGACTGGTTGTCCGTCAGGATCCCGATGGCCATGATCGAGGCCATGTTGCACAGGTCCCAGTTCGCCCAGTAGTTGGTGATGCAGGCGTCGTTGTGGTTGACCAGGAAGCTGTCGTTGAGCGGATAGAAGACGTTGAGCATCATCCGCTGAAAGCGGGCCAGGTCGAAGCCCGGGTAACCGCGCATGATCTCGGCGGCGTTGGCGAACTGGTAGCCGTATATCCCGGCGGCCAGGAAGCGGTCGGCGTTGCCGGTCACCGTCGTCAGCGTGCCCGACCAGGCGTTGAGGATGTCACGGGCCTTGTCGCCGTGCGCCGCCGCGCCGGTGATCTTCCAGCGCAGCGCGTTCTGGTAGGCGGCGTGGATGTCGTTGTAGAGCTGCGGGTAGTTCTGGCCGTCGCCGCCACGGATGATGGTGGCCGTGGGCCGGGCTGTCCAGGTGCTGGCGGAGTGCCCGTTGGCGGTCAGCCGGTTCCAGCCGCTGATCCACGGCTGGGTGCCGGCCGCCACCCGGGCGGCCATCCGGTCGAAGGCGGCCTGGGTGTGCAACATCCCGGGGTGGCTGAAGGCCAGCGGCCTGACGGGCGTGTCCTCCTTCGCGGCGCGGCCGGTGGCCGCGCTCGACGACGCGGCGGACGTGAGCCCGGAGACCGCGAGTGCCCCGGTACCCAGCGCGGCGGCCCGCAGCACGTTGCGGCGGCTCGGTTTCTCCGAGCGGTGCGTGCCCTGCATGGGAGTCCTCGTCTCTGTGGGGGGTGGTGATGCCGCATCATGGTGGGCCCTGGGATAGAAAAGGTTGTCTATCCGGCGCGAACTCGAAAGTTTCGGAACCAGAACCAGAACCAGAACCAGAACCAGAACCGTGGCGGGCCCGGTCGGCTACCGCCCCAGCACCGCCATCGCCGCGTTGTGCCCGGGGACGCCGCTGACCCCGCCGCCGCGCACGGCGCCGGAGCCGCACAGCAGGACGTTGGCGTGGCCGGTAGCCACCCCCCAGCGGGCCGCCGGGCTCGCCGTCTCCTCGTCGTCCTCGGCGAAGGGGAAGGCCAGGTCGCCGTGGAAGATATGGCCGCCCGGCAGGCCGATCTCGGCCTCGAGGTCGAGCGGGGTCTTCGCCTCCACGCAGGGCCGGCCCGTCGCGTCCACGGCCAGGCAGTCGTCGACCGGCTCGGCCAGCAGCCCGTTCAGCGTCCCGAGCGTCGCGGCCAGCAGCCGCTCCCGCGCTCCGGCGTTGTCCTCGGCGAAGAGCCGGGCGGGTGCGTGCAGCCCGAACAGGGTCAGCGTGTGGTAGCCGAGCGCGGCCAGCTCGGGGGAGAGGATCGAGGGATCGGTGAGCGAGTGGCAGTAGATCTCGCTCGGCGGCTCGGCGGGGATCGCACCCGCCGCCGCCTGCCGGTAGGCGGTCTCCAACTGCTCGTACCCCTCGGCGACATGGAACGTCCCGGCCAGCGCCTCCCGGGGATCGGCGGCGGGATCGCGCAGCGCGGGCAGCCGCCGCAGCAGCATGTTCACCTTGAACTGCGCCCCCTCGACCGGCTCCGGCCGGGGCCGGCTGCCGGCGCCCGTGGGGGCCGGCTCGCCGAGCAGCCTGGCGAGCTCCCGCGGCGACGCGTTGACCAGCACGACGCCGGCGCCCACCACCCCCTCCGCGTCGTCCGTGCGGTAGCCCACGTCGGCCGTGAGGCCGTCGGTGGCGATCGTGGTCACCTCGTGACCGGTGACGATCTCCGCGCCCGCCGCGCGCGCGGCGTCGGCCAGCGCGCCGGTCACCGCGCCCATGCCGCCCACCGGCACGTCCCAGTCACCGGTGCCCTGGCCGATGACGTGGTACAGGAAGCAGCGGTTCTGCCGCAGCGACGGATCGTGGGCGTGGCTGAAGGTCCCGATCAACGCGTCGGTCAGCACGACGCCGCGCACCAGGTCGTCCTGGAACGTCGCCTCCACCACCTCGCCGAGCGGCCGCTCGAAGACCGCCCGCCAGGCCGCCTCGTCGGCGATCCTGGCCCGCAGCTCGGCGCGGCTCGGCAGCGGCTCGGTCAGCGTGGGGAACACCCGGACGGCCAGCCGGCGGGTCATGTCGTAGAACCGCAGCCAGGCCTGGTACTCCCGGTCTGAGCCAGTCAGGTCGGCGAAGGCGGCCCGGGTCCTGGACTCGCCGCCGCCCACCAGCAGCCCGGTGGGGCGCCCGTCGCGCACCACCGGCGTGTACGAGGAGAACGCCCGCTTCCGCAGGGTCAACCGGAGCCCGAGATCCGCCACGATCCGCTCGGGCAGCAGGCTGACCAGGTACGCGTAGCGGGAGAGCCGCGCCGCGACGCCGGGGAAGGGCGGGGCGGAGACCGCGGCGCCGCCCGTGTGGTCGAGCCGTTCGAGCACCAACACCCGGCGACCGGCCCGGGCGAGATAGGCGGCGGCCACCAGACCGTTGTGGCCGCCGCCGACGATGACGGCGTCGTACGAGGCGAGGGCGGGCATGGCTCTTGGTAACACGGAGTGGCTACTTCCGGCCAGTGTCCGGGCCGCCCCCTTCTCGCACCTCGGTGACCTGGCATAAGGTCCCCGAGGCATCGGGGGTGGGCGAGCGGACGAGGGCACCGGCGGTACCTACCGGTGCCTGCGGCCCGGCGCGTCCTCCCGCGTGCCACGCGCCCCGTCACGCCCCGCGCACGCGCCCCGCGCCCCGCGCGGGCGGCCGGCCGGCGTCGGCGGCGCCCGCCGTACGCTGGAAGGCTCTTCGGCCGTCGCGTCCCGTCCCGTCTCCCTCCTCCGTCACGTCTCGCCCCCATCCCCGCTCCGCCGTCTCCCGTCCCGCCCTCCCGCTCCCTTCTCCCGACCCATGAAGGAGCCCATGCCCCACCACGACCCACTTCCCGCACCGCCCGACCGGCAGCCCGCCGCCGCGCCGCCGCCCCCGCAGGTCCGGCGCATCCTCCACCTCTTCCGCCCCTACCGCGGCCGGCTGGCCGCGGTGGCCCTGTTGGTCGGCGCGGCCTCGCTCGTCGCCGTCGCCTCCCCGTTCCTGCTGCGCGAGGTCATCGACACGGCGCTGCCCGAACGGCGCACCGGGCTGCTCGCGCTGCTCGCCCTCGGCATGATCGCCGCCGCCGTGACCAGCAGCATCTTCGGAGTGCTGCAGACGCTGATCTCCACCACAGTCGGGCAGCAGGTCATGCACGACCTGCGGACGGCCGTCTACGGCAAGCTGCAGCGGATGCCGCTGGCGTTCTTCACCCGGACCAGGACCGGTGAGGTGCAGTCTCGCATCGCCAACGACATCGGCGGCATGCAGGCCACCGTCACCTCCACCGCGACCTCGCTCGTCTCCAACCTCACCGCCGTGGTCGCGACCCTGGTCGCCATGCTCGCGCTCGACTGGCGGCTCACCCTGGTCTCGCTCGCATTGCTGCCCTTCTTCGTCTGGCTGGCCCGCCGGGTCGGTCGGGAGCGAAAGCGGATCACCACCCAGCGGCAGAAGCAGATGGCCGTGATGGCCGCCATGGTCACCGAGTCGCTGTCGGTCAGCGGCGTGCTGCTCGGCCGGACCATGGGCCGCTCGGAGGCGCTCACCCGGGACTTCGCCACCGAGTCGGAGCGCCTGGTCGGCCTTGAGGTGCGGGCCAACATGGCCGGTCGCTGGCGAATGGCCACCATCGGCATGATCATGGCCGCGATCCCGGCCCTGCTGTACTGGTCGGCCGGGGTGATGTACCAGGTCGGCGGGGCACCGCCGTCGATCGGCACCCTGGTCGCCTTCGTCAGCCTCCAGCAGGGACTGCTGCGCCCCGCGGTGTCACTGCTGTCGACCGGCGTGGACATGCAGGCCTCGCTCGCGCTCTTCCAGCGGATCTTCGAATACCTGGACCTGCCGGTGGACATCACCGAGCGGCCAGGGGCCGTGGAGCTCGCCGAACCGCGCGGCGAGGTCCGGTTCGAGCGGGTCTCCTTCTCCTACGACCCGGCGGCCGAGCCCACCCTGGCCGACATCGACCTGACCGTGGCCGCCGGCGGCTCGCTGGCCATCGTGGGGCCGACCGGCGCGGGCAAGAGCACCCTCGGCTACCTGGTGCCCCGGCTCTACGACGTCACGGAGGGCCGGGTCACGCTGGACGGCGTCGACGTGCGGGACCTCGGCTTCGACTCGCTCACCCGGGCCGTCGGCGTGGTCTCCCAGGAGACCTACCTCTTCCACGCCTCGGTCGCGGACAACCTGCGGTTCGCCAAACCCGACGCCGACCAGGCGGAGTTGGAGGCGGCGGCCAGGGCGGCCCAGATCCACGACCACATCGCCGCGCTGCCCGACGGGTACGACACGGTGGTCGGCGAGCGCGGCTACCGTTTCTCGGGCGGCGAGAAACAGCGCCTGGCGATCGCCCGCACCATCCTGCGGGACCCGCCGGTGCTGGTGCTCGACGAGGCGACCAGCGCCCTGGACACCCGGACCGAGTTGGCCGTGCAGCGGGCCATAGACGCCCTGTCGGCCGGCCGGACGACGATCACCATCGCGCACCGGCTGTCCACCATCAGGGACGCCGACCAGATCGTGGTGCTCGACGGGGGGCGGATCGCCGAGCGCGGCACGCACGCGGAACTGGTGGCGCTCGGCGGCCGGTACGCCGACCTGGTGCGGCGGGACGCGCGGGTGGAGCCGGCGGAGCCGAAGCCCGACCGGCAGGCGGTGGAGGTGCTGCGACCCTGACGGCCCGGCCCTGTCCGGGCCGCGCCAGGACCAGAAAACTGTGCGAACGATCGTGCTAATATCTTCGGGTCTCGACCGCCGTACCAGCCACCGAGAGGGCCGAGGGATGCGACTCAGCACGGCACTGATCAGGACCACGATCAACACCACGGGACTCCTCGCCCCCGGCCTCGCCGGCCGCTGGGCGCTCCACCTCTACCGCTACCCCCCAGTCCGGGTCGCCGTGCGCCCGGCGGAGGAGCCGATGATGCGCCGCGCCACCCGCGACCGGCTGACCGTCGCCGGCAAGGAGACGGTCGTCTACTCCTGGGGTGACGGCCGCCGCCCGGTGCTGCTCACGCACGGCTGGCTCTCCCGGGCCTCCCGCCTCGCCCCGCTGGCCGAGGCACTGCTCGACGCCGGCTACAGCCCCGTGACCTTCGACGCGCCGGGCTGCGGCGAGTCGGCCGGCCGCGAGACCTCGATCCTCGAGTACCGGGAGCTGGCCCGCCGGCTGCACGCCCAACACGGCCGGTTCGCCGCCGTCGTCGGTCACTCGGTCGGCGGTCTCTCCCTCTTCTTCGCGCTGCGCGACGAGGTCAAGGCCGAGCGCCTGGTCTCCATCGCCGCGCCCGCCGAGTTCGACTACCTGGTCGACGGCTTCCGAGCCTCACTCGGGCTGAGCCACCGCGTCGTGCCCCGCCTCAGGCAGGGCATCGAGCGCCGGCTCTTCCCCGCGGAGGTCGACATCTGGCGCCGCTTCTCCGCCACCCACCGGCCGGCCGAGCTGACCCTGCCGATGCTGCTGGTCCACGACGAGGCGGACGACATGATCGACATCGGCCAGTCCCGGCTGGTGGCCGCCGCCTACGAGGGGCAGGCCCGGCTGCTCGTCACCCGAGGGCTCGGCCACCGCCGGATCATCTCCGACCCGGCCGTCCTCGAGGCGGTCGTCGGCTTCGTCTCAGCCGACGATCTCGGCTAGCGCCGCGGGATCCGACGCCGCGGCCCGCAGCCGGTCCCGTACCCCCGTCGCCGCCCGCGCGTAGCCCTGCTGGTCGCCGTGGAGTGTGGAGTCCGCGTTGGCCATCTCGAGCAGCGCCATCAACTCGAAGGCCAACTGCCGGGCGTCGGTGTCGGCGCGCAGCCCGCCCCCCAGCCTGGCCTCCTCGACGATCTCCGTCACATGGGAGCCCCACTCCGCGCGCGCCGCCGCGATCGCGTCCCGCACCGGGCCGCTGCGCGCGCCGAACTCCGCCGAGACCGCGGCGAAGAAGCAGCCACCCGCGAAGACCCGGTCCCGCGAGTACTCCAGGTACGCCGTGCACAGCCGCCAGATCCGGCCGGGGCCCGGCGCCTCGGCGGCCGCCGGGCGCGCCACCCGGTCCGCGAACACCGCGCGCGCCGCGCGGATCGTGGCCAGCTGGAGCTCCTCCTTGGAGCCGAAGAGCGCGAACACCCCGCTCTTGCTGAGCCCGAGCTCGGTGGCGATCCGCCCGATGGACAGCCCTTCGAGGCCCTCGACCGAGGCGATGTCCATCGTCCTGGCGAGCACCGTCCGGCGCGTCTGGTTCCCGCGCTCCACCCGCCCGTCGGTCCGTGCTCCGGCCACCGCGCCGTCCTTCCGTTCGCCGGCCCCCATGGTACGGAAGTCCACGCCCACCAGCGGCTCACGGCCGGACGGTCACCACACCTCGCCCCGCGCGGCCAGCAGGTCGAACACCTCGTGGTCGAGCACGGCCGTGCGGTGCTTCTCGGCGAGCCCGAACCAGGCGATCTCCTCGATCTCGCTGGAGGCGGCGAGCGTGCCCCGGTACTCGCCGGTGTAGCAGGCCATCCGCACCAGCGTGCCCTCCGGTTGACCGTCCGCCGGCCCCGTCCAGGTGCCCAGGTGCGCGACGGTCTTTGGCAGCAGCGCCACCGTCAGCTCCTCGCGCACCTCGCGCACCAGGGCCTCCAGGTCGCTCTCGCCCGGGTCCCGCTTGCCGCCCGGGATGTAGAAGACGTCCTTCCCGCGCGAGCGCGCCGTGAGAAGCCGCCCCTCCGCCAGGTGCACCCATGCCACGGCATCGATCAGTCGTGTCACTGCCGGAACCCTCCCATGTCCGCCTCCGGAGATGACCTGTGGTCCCCGGGACTGCACGATGGTCCCATGGGCGGCTGGGAGCACGGCAACGGTATTCCACCGGACCCGGACGGGCGACTCCGGGGCAGCGGCCCGCTGTGGCTGCACCCGGACGACGACCTCGCGCCGAACCGACCGGGAGAGATCCTGCACGGCCGGGTGGCCGCACTGCCGGCCGGCCGGGTACGGCTGGCCGTCGACCGGCTGCTCGGCCGCGCGGCCCCGCGCGACGCGCTGCTGGCGGCCCTGCGTGGCGAGCAGTTGGCCGGCGCCGAGCTGGACGCGCTCGGCGGCGCGGGCTGGCGCGTCCTGCACTCGATCCCGCTGCCCGGCGCCGCCGACATCTCGCACCTGGCCATCGGCCCCGGCGGGGTGCTCAGCTTCCGGACCGTGCTGCACCGCGGCGCCCGGCTCGCGGTCGAGGAGGAACTGGTGCGGATCGACACCCGGCGCGCGGAACCGCACGTCCGCCGCTGTCGCCGCGACGCCCACCGGGCGGCCCACGCGCTCTCCGCCGCCTGCGGCTTCCGGGTGGCCGTGCGGCCGGTCCTGGTCTGCGTGGCCGCGGCGGCCGTCACCGTGGCGCCGGAGCTGCGGGACGTCGAGGTGCTCCGGGAGCAGGCGTTGACCTCACTGGCCGAGCGCGTCGGGGTGCTGGGGCCGGACGGCGTCGAGACCCTGTACGGGCTGGCCCGTGACCGGCGCACCTGGCTGCTCGGCTGACGGGGTCCTGACGCCGGCCCGTCCGCTCGTCAGTCGGCCACGGCCGCGTAGCCGACCACCTTCTCGATCCGCACCCGGACCAGCAGTTCGCCGGGCACGGCGTTGCGCTGCCCGAACCGCTCCGCGCGGTCCTCGCCCATGTACCGCCCGCCGATCCTGGTCGCCCAGGTGAGCAGGTCGGCCTGGTCCTCGCTCAGCGTGGCGCGGCCGTGCACCACGACGAAGCCGAACGGCGGCTCGTCGTCGTCCACGCAGAGCGCCACCCGGCCGTCACGGGCCAGGTTCCGGCCCTTCACGGAGCCGGCGCCGGTGGTGAGCACGAGATCGTCCCCGTCCAGCACGAACCACACGGGGGCCACGTGCGGGGAGCCGTCGGCCCGCACCGTGGCGAGCTTGGCGGTCCTGGTGCCGGTCGAGAGGAAGGCCCGCCACTCGGGCTCGGTCATCGCCTGTGCCATGACCCCATCCTCCGTCAGGCGCCCCCGTCCGGCCAGCGGGCCGGCAGCCCGTGCGGCATGGCGCTCGCCAGCAGCCGCTCGGGGCCGGCGCCCACCCGCACCGAGAGCCAGAAACCGAGGCGGCCGGCCACGGCGCGCGGCTCGAACGCCAGATAGGCGAAGCCGGCGTCCTCCGTCGCCGCGGCCGCCAGCCGCGCCACCTCCCGCTCCACCCTGGCCCACTCCTCGTCGGCCACGTACTGGCGCATCACCGAGTGCCAGAGCACCGTCACCGTGCCGGGTTCGAGCTCCACCTCGGACAGGAAGTCCGCGGCGCCCGCCGCCTCCACCGTGGCCGGCACCTTGGCCGCGATCAGCAGCGCCCCCTCGAGGCGCTCGGTCCGCTCTCGCTGGTCGGGCCACACGTAGGAGCGCAGCGCCAGCGCCCCCTCCGCGGAGAGCGGGTCGATCGGTGTCGGATCGCAGCCCCGCCGCTCCACGATCCGCAGCGCCTGGTGCCGCTCGGCGCCGGTGCGCAACCAGTCCGGCACGCACCCCTCCCAGGTCTCCGTCAGCCGCACCTGCGAGTCGGCGGGGCCCCAGACGAAGTCGTTCGCCGTGTAACGGAACTGCTCGGCACGGAGGTTGAGCCCGGCGCTGGAGCCCAGCTCGAACAGCCGGACGGGTCGCTGCGCCGTGGGCACGGTGTACAGCAGGCCGGCGAGCAGCAGCGAGGCACGGCCCACCTCGTTGGTCTGTGGCGGCCGCCTCAGCCACTCCCGCAGCCACCCGCGCTCGTCGGCCACCACGGAGCGGAACGCCTGCCACGCGGCGTCCCCGTCCGCGGGCGTGAACGCCCCGCCCGCGCTCGGGTAGTACGCGGCGAGCTCCGCCGCGCGCCCGGTCAGCACCAACGCGTGCACGCCGCCCAGCAACCGCAGGGGGAGCGCCTCCTCGACCCCGCTCTCCTCGTACCCGGCCACCGCGTCGGCGCACGGGCCGCCGTCGACGACGTCCCCGGCCGCCCGCTCCAGCAGTGCCGCGTACAGGGGCGAGCCGAGCCGGGCGCACGCCACGGCCTGCTGGACGAACAACCGGGCAACGTGTTCACGGGGCATAGGTACTCCTCAATGCGGTACGCCCAAGATCATGGGGCCCTAGGGGGGCGGAGCGGAAGACCCGCCGGTGAATATGCCCCGCGATAATCGCCTGACTGGTACTCCGTGCCCGGAATGGCTGTGATCATGGCCCCTTCATCCGTGGAATCAGCCAGGGACCAGGAGTTCGTCGGGAAACCCGCAGGAGCCCCGCGCCGGCCGGCTCCTACGATGAACCCCCATGAGCACCCCGCAGATCCTGCTCTTCACCAGGACCACCGGCTTCCGGCACGACTCCATCCCGGCCGGCGTCGCCGCCTTCCGCGAGCTCGGCGAGGCCCACGGATTCGCCGTCGCCGCCACCGAGGACCCGGCGGAGCTGGTCGCCGGTCTGCCCGGGAGCCGCGCCGTGGTCTTCCTGTCCACCAGCGGCGACGCGCTGACCGACGCCTCACGGGCCGCGCTGCGCGCCCACCTCGCCGCCGGCGGCGGCTTCGTCGGCGTGCACGGCGCCTCCACCACCGAGTACGGCTGGCCCTGGTTCGGCGACTCGGTGGTCGGCGCCGTCTTCGACGGCCACCCCGAGCTGCAGCCCGGCGTCGTCACCGTCGAGGACCACGACCACCCCGCCACCGCCCACCTCGCCGACCGGTGGGAGTTCACCGACGAGTGGTACAACTTCACCGCCAACCCCCGCGGCCGGGTGCGGGTGCTGGCCACCGCCGACGAGACGACGTACACCGGCGGCCGGATGGGCGCCGACCACCCACTGGTCTGGTGCCACGAGCGCGCCGGCGGCCGGTCCTTCTACACGGCGCTCGGCCACACCAGCGAGTCCTTCGCCGACCCCGTCTTCCGCCGCCACCTCCTGGGCGGCCTCACCTGGGCCGCCAGCCTGCCGGAGCCGTCGGCATGACGGCCCGCCCGGCGATCACCCGGGTCCTCGGCGACATCACGGAGCAGCGGGTCGACGCGATCGTCAACGCCGCCAACTCCTCGCTGCTGGGCGGCGGCGGGGTGGACGGCGCCATCCACCGCCGTGGCGGCCCCGAGATCCTCGCCGCGTGCCGTCGGCTGCGGGCCGGCCGCTACGGTCGCGGCCTGCCCACCGGCCAGGCGGTCGCCACCACCGCCGGGCGGCTGCCGGCCCGGTGGGTGATCCACACCGTGGGCCCCGTCCACTCGACCACCGAGGACCGCTCGGAGCAACTGGCGTCCTGCTACCGGGAGTCGCTGCGGGTGGCCGCCGAACTCGGGGCGCGGACCGTTGCCTTCCCGGCGATCTCCACCGGCGTGTACCGGTGGCCGCTGGACGACGCCGCGCGCGTCGCGGTCCGCGCGGTCACCGTGGCGGCGGAGGTGGGCGCGTTCGTCGAGCTGCGCTTCGTGCTCTTCGACGAGTCCGCCCACCGGGCGTTCGGAGCGGTCCTCGCCCCCTGACCGACGCTTGGGCCCTGTCCGGGCGATCTTCTTCGGGCCCGCGACGCCATACACGGCACCTCGCCGCGTTACCCCGCGCCGCGGAGCGGCATATCGGGCGCTGCGCGCGAATACGGCCGAGTATGAGCCGCGCTGCTGTCGAGGTGCGGCTCCGCCGCGTGGGGTGCCTTGAGCGAGGCGACTGGGGGCACCGCCCTGGGGGTACCTCCCAGCGTTAGCTGGGGGCCGTTAGCTGGGGGCCGTTGGCTGGGGGAGCACCGCGTCTGAGGCCGCGGGCTGATCCTCGAAGATCGCCCGGACAGGACCTAGTCGACCGGGTCGATCAGCTCCAGGGACCGCGCCCCGGCGCGCAGCGCGAGGGTGTCGTCGGGGTGCCCGGCGGCCACGTCGAGGGCGGTGTCGACCAGCTTGATGGCGTGGGCGTCGCCGTGCCGCGCGGCCCGCTCGAACAGCTCCTCTGGGGCGAGGGCCGCCGCCCGGCCGACCGGCGTGCCCTCGGCCGGCCGGTAGGCCGCGACCACCCCGGAGCTGGCGGCCCACGCCGCGTCCAGGCTGGCCGGCCACAGCTCCGCCGGCAGCGCCGGCAGCGTCCGCAGCACCGCGTTCGGCGCGGTCGCCGCGTGCACCAGCATCACCGGCTCGCCGTGTCCGTGGGTGGCGTAGAAGTCCGTCGCCCCGCGCACCAGCCGCCGCAGCCGCTCGTGTGCCGCCGCCGGGTCGTCGGCCGGCGCCCCCGCGGTCCAGGCCGGCAGCCGCCGCAGCCGCCCGAGGCGGGCGTTGATGCCGCCGGACTGGTCGTAGACCGCCTCCACCGCGCGCAACGCCTCCTCGGCCGGGCCCGGCGCTGGCAGGGCCTCGATGCCGGCCGGCAACCGCTGGTGCCTGGCCGCCCAGTAGCCGAGGGCGTGCGCCAACTCGGCGAGCCTGGGCCCGGTCTCGCCCTCGCCGAGCAGCACCCGGACCGCGTGCCCCACCCGGATCACCGGGTGGGTGGCCCCCGCGGTGATGCCCGGCAGCAGCCGTGGCCACCACTCGGCCAGCACCGCGCGCCACGGCCGCTCGGCGAGCAGCACCCCGAAGTACTCGGCCCAGTCCGTCAGGTACCGCGGATCGCCCAGCGCCTCGCGCCAGTTGTCCGACGTGATCCGCCCGTGACCGGCCGGCCGGTCCTCGAGGCGGCTCCGGTACGCGTCCACCCAGCGGTGGACGCGGTGCTCCTGCCCGTGCCGGGCCAGGGCCTCCACCGCCATCGGCGCGTGGTTGGTCAGCCAGCCCTCGAACTCGGGTCCTGTGGTGTGCAGTCGGGTCAGGGCCTCGTCCAGCGTTCCCGCCGCGTTCGTGTCCATGCCGGCGACGCTACGGCGCCGCCCGCCGCCGGGTAACGGTCCCGCGGCGTAGGGCGCGGCCCGCTCCTGGCCCTACGGCCGACGGCCGAGCAGGGCCACCAGCTGGTCCTGGGTCCCGGCCGAGTCCGCCACCGGCACCGGCGGGTCGAAGACGCCGAACCCCTGCCAGTCGCCGATCCGCGGCTCCACGTAGTCGTACTCCGTCCCCACCAGTTCGTCGTCGAGCCGGTCGTCGGCGCCGATGCCGCGGGACAGGTCCCAGGCGTGCACCGTGAGGTCGAGCGTCATCTGGCGAAGGTACTCGTCGGCCGGCGTGAGCCCGCCGCTGGTGTGCACCGGGGAGTCGAGCGCGCCCGGCCGGTGTGCCGCCTGGCGGGAGGCGGCCGCGGCGGCCTCCCAGGCGCCCACCGGGTCCTCGCCCAGCACGTCGCCGTCGAACCGGTCGCCCACCTCGCTCAGTGTGGCCCCGCGCAGCATCCACGGCACCCACAGGTGCTCGCCGGTCAGGTGGTTCACCAGGTCCCGCACCGACCAGTCGGAACAGGGAGTCGGGGACGACCACTGTCGACTTCCCACCTGGTGGACCCGCTGGTCGAACTCGTCCATCCCCCGGTCGAAGGCGTCGATCAGTTCCATAGCCCATCCCATCAGAAGCGTGCGGCCATGTGTCAGATATGCGTCAGATATGGACCAAAACCACCTCAAGCGTACGTGGGCCGTGGACGCCCTCCACCCGGTTCAGTTCGATGTCGCTGGTCGCCGAGGGCCCCGAGATCCAGGTCTGCGGGCGCGTCGGGTCCAGCCTGGGCAGCGCCAGCGGCAGCGAGTCGACGACCTGCTCCGGCGCCCGGATCACGCAGACGTGGTGGTCGGGGACGAGCGTGATGCGCCGCCTGCCCTGGTCGGGGCCGCCGTCGAGGACGATGGTGCCGGTCTCGGCGATGGCGAGGGCGCAGCCGGTCAGCACGCTGTCGGCGGCGTCGAGGTCCGCCGGGCTGTCCTCCGGCGCGTCGACGCGGACCGTGACCCCGCCGTCGCCTGAGGTGCCCGACACCTCGCTGAGCCATTCGGGTGGCAGCCCGGGCGGCACCACCAGGGTGCGGGTGCCGCGCTCGGCGAGCCGGGCGGCGATCACCGCCGGCAGGTCCGCCGCGTCGGTGTGGTGCACCACCGCCCGGTAGTCGGCGAGGTGCTCCGCCAACACGGCCACCGGGTCGGCGGGGGAGTGGGTGGTCAGGTACTCCCGCGGCACCGGCACGTCGGCCGGCCGCTCCTCGGGCGGAACGTCCACCAGGGCGCGGCGGACCCGGGCGAGGATCAGGTCACGGCTGTCGGTCATCTCGGTTCCTCGTCGTCCACCAGTCGCGGAAGGTCTGCTCGGGGAAGGCCGGGAGGTCCCGGCTCGCCGTCCACGCCCGGCCGGGCCCCGGCAGCCGGCGCGGGTGCAGCCGGCGGGTCGCGGTGGCCAGCCGCTGCGCGGCGCGCAACGCCGCCGGCCGGTCGAACGCCCAGCGGGCGGCGCGCATCGCCGCGCGCTCGGCCGCGTGGCCGCGGGCCGGCCGGATCCTGGTCGGGGTGCCGCGCCGAGTGACGGTGCCGCCGGTGGCGGCCCGCTCCCGCAGGTGCACCAGCACGTCGGGGATGTCGATGGCCACCGGGCAGACCTGGTAGCAGGCGCCGCACAGCGAGGACGCGTACGGCAGTGACGCGGCCAACTCGTCCTCCATCCCCTGAAGTTGCGGGGTGAGGATGGCGCCGATCGGGCCCGGGTAGACCGATCCGTAGGCGTGGCCGCCGGTCCGCTCGTAGACCGGGCACACGTTCAGACACGCCGAGCAGCGGATGCAGCGCAGCGCCTGCCGGCCCACCGTGTCGGCCAGCGTGTCACTGCGTCCGTTGTCCAGCAGCACCAGGTGGAAGACGCGCGGCCCGTCGCCGTCGGTGGTGCCGGTCCACAGGGAGGTGTACGGGTTCATCCGCTCGGCCGTCGACGAGCGGGGCAGCAACTGCAGGAAGACCTCCAGGTCCCGCCAGGTCGGCACGATCTTCTCGATGCCCACCACCGAGATCAGGGTCTCCGGCAGCGTCAGGCACATCCGCCCGTTGCCCTCCGACTCCACCACCGCCAGGGTGCCGGTCTCGGCCACCATGAAGTTCGCCCCGGAGACCGCCACCTTCGCGCGCAGGAACTTCTCCCGCAGGTGCAGCCTGGCCGCCTCGGCCAGCTCCGCCGGCTCGTCCGTCAGACCCTCCGGCGCCGGCCGGCCCCAGGTGGCCATCCGGTCGGCGAAGATCTCCCGGATCTCGCCCCGGTTGCGGTGGATCGCGGGCACCAGGATGTGCGAGGGCCGGTCCTCGCCCAACTGCACGATCAGCTCGGCCAGGTCCGTCTCGTACGCGGTGATGCCGGCCTCGGCCAGCGCCTCGTTGAGGCCGATCTCCTGGGTGGCCATCGACTTCACCTTGACCACCTCGCGCTCACCGGTGTCCCTGACCAACTCGGTCACGATCCGGTTCGCCTCGGCGGCGTCCGCCGCCCAGTGCACCACCCCGCCCGCGGCGGTGACCCGCTCCTCCACCTGGAGCAGGTAGTGGTCCAGGTGCCGCAGCGTGCGCTCCTTGATCGCCGCCCCGGCCGCCCGCAGCGCCGCCCAGTCGGGCAACTCGGCCACCGCCGCCGCCCGCCGGGCCCTGATGGTGCCGGTGGCGTGCCGCAGGTTCCCCCGCAACACCTCGTCGCGCACCGCGACCTTCGCCGCCTCAGGGAACGCAGGCATCCCCACGAACACGCCGCCACTCACCAGACCTCCTCCTCCGTGCTGGCCAGGATCTCCGCGATGTGCACGGGGCGAACGGTCGCACCCATCCGGGACAGCGTGCCACCGATGTGCATCTGGCACGAGTTGTCCACCGTGCACACCGCCGCGGCGCCCGTGCCCACGATCGCCCGCGCCTTGTCGGCGCCCATCGCCGCCGACACCGCCGCGTTCTTCATCGCGAACGTGCCGCCGAACCCACAGCACTCCTCGGCCCCCGGCAACTCGACCAGCTCGAGCCCCCGCACCGCCCGCAACAACCGGTGGGGCCGGTCACCGAGACCCAACATCCGCAGCCCGTGACACGTCGGGTGGTACGTCACCCGGTGCGGGTAGTAGGCACCGACGTCCGTCACCCCCAGCACGTCCACCAGGAACTCGGTCAGCTCCAGCGTCCGCGGCACGACCGACTCGGCCACCCGCGCCAGCGCCTCCCCACGCCCCTCGTCCCGGGCCCGCGCCCCGACCCGCGGGTAGTTCTCCCGCACCATGGCCGTGCAGGACCCCGAGGGCGTCACCACGTAGTCGTAGCCCTCGAAGACCCGTCCGAAGCGCGCCACCAGCGGCTCTGACTCCCGCCGGTACCCGGTGTTGAACTGCGCCTGCCCGCAGCACGACTGTTCCAGCGGGAACTCCACCGTCACCCCGAGGCGTTCGAGCAACGTGACCACCGCGCGCCCCGTCCTGGGGTACAGCGTGTCGTTCACACACGTCACGAACAGCGCCACCCGCATCCCTCAGCTCCCTTCCCGACCGGCGATCCGCGCGGCCGCCTCCGCCCACGCCGCCTGGTCGCCCGAGGGCTCGTGACGCCGCAGTCGCTGCGACGCCCGCAGCAGCGCCCGCAGCTCGGCGAGACCGCCGGTGACCGCGCCCGCCGCCCGCGCCTGCACCAGCACGTTGCCCAACGCCGCCGCCTCCGCCGGGCCCGCGACCACCGGCAGCCCGCAGGCGTCGGCCGTCAGCTGGCACAGCAGTTCGTTGTGGGCGCCGCCCCCCACGATATGCACCGTGTCCACCACCCGTCCCGAAAGGCGGCGCGCGTCGAACACCGCGGCCCGGTGTGCCAGAGCCAGCGAGTCCAGCACGCAGCGCACCGTCTCCGCCCGGTCGCGCGGCTCCGGCTGGCCGGTGCGCCGGCAGGCCGCCGCGATCCGCTCCGGCATCCGGCCGGGCGCGATGAACTCCGGATCGCCCGCGTCCACCACCGACCGCAGCGGCGTCGCCCGCCCGGCCGCCGCGAGGAGCGGCCCGAGCTCGCTCGAGCCGCCGTCCGCCGCCCACTCCCGCAGGCACTCCTGGAGCAACCACAGGCCCATGATGTTGCGCAGATAGCGGACCGTGCCGTCCACGCCGAGCTCGTTGGTGAAGTTGGCCCGCCGGCTCTCCTCGCCCAGCACCGGGGCGTCGAGTTCCACGCCGGCGAGCGACCAGGTGCCGGTGGCGATGTAGGCGAACCGCTCGTCCGCCGCCGGCACCCCGGCCACCGCCGAGGCCGTGTCGTGCGAACCGACCGCGGTCACCGGCACCGGGCCGGTGAGCCCCGTCTCCGCCAGCACCTCGGGCAGCAGCCGGCCCGCCGGATCGCCAGGACCGCGCAGCGGCGGGAAGAGTCCCAGGTCGATGCCGAGCGTCCGGGCGACCCCGGACGACCAGTCCCTGGTACGCGGATCGATCAGCTGCGTGGTCGAGGCGTTGGTCAGCTCCGTGCCCTGCTCCCCGGTCAGCCAGTACGCCATCAGGTCGGGAATCAGCAACAGCCGCCTCGCCGCCGCCAGTTGCGGGCTGCCCTGCGCGGCGACCAACTGGTAGACGGTGTTGAACGGCAGGTACTGCAGGCCCGTCGCCGCGTACAGCTCGGCCGGCGACAGCAGCTCCGCCACCCGTTCGCCCACGCCGTCGGTGCGGGCGTCCCGGTAGTGCACCGGGTTGCCGAGCAGCGCGCCGGAGCCGTCGAGCAGCCCGTAGTCCACCGCCCAGGAGTCGATCCCGACCCCGGCGAGCCGGCCGCCCGCCGCCCGTCCGGCCGCCCGCAGCCCGTCCAACACCCCCTGGTACAGCGCCAGGACGTCCCAGTGCAGCGTCCCGCCCGCCCGCACCGGCCGGTTGGGGAACCGGTGCACCTCGCGCAGCGAGAGACCGCCGCCGGCCAGCGATCCCAGCATCACCCGCCCGCTCGACGCGCCGAGATCCACCGCCGCGAACGGCGGCCCCGTGGGCTCGGGGGCGGGGCGGGGAACGGACTCGGACACGGGGCAACACCTCGGCGGGGACGGCGGATCACGGGATCCGCGGGTGACGGGGACGGAAGGCGTGAGCGGCGGCGGGGGACGGGCGTGGGCGGCCGGCGGCCGCCGCTCAGCGCAGGAACGCGGCGGCCACCCCCGCGTCCACGGGGATGTGCAGCCCCGTGGTGTGCGTCAGATCGCCGCCGGTCAACGCGAACACCGCGTTGGCCACGTGCTCGGGCAGCACCTCGCGCTTCAACAGGGTGCGCTGCGCGTAGTACTCGCCCAGCTTCTCCTCCGGCACCCCGTAGACCGCGGCCCGCTTCGCGCCCCAGCCGCCGGCGAAGATGCCGGAACCACGCACCACCCCGTCGGGGTTGATGCCGTTGACCCGGATCCCGTGCTCGCCGAGCTCCGCGGCCAGCAGCCGCACCTGGTGCGCCTGGTCGGCCTTGGTCGCGCCGTAGGCGATGTTGTTGGGCCCGGCGAACACGCCGTTCTTGGAGGAGATGTAGACGATGTCGCCCCCGAGGCCCTGCTCGATCATCACCCGGGCCGCCTCCCGCGAGACCAGGAACGAGCCGCGCGCCATGATGCCGTGCTGCCGGTCCCAGTCCGCGGTGGTCGTCTCCAGCAGCGGCTTGGAGATCGAGATGCCCGCGTTGTTGACCACCAGGTCGACGCCGCCGAAGGCCAGCACCGCCGCCTGGAAGGCCGCCGCGATCTGCTCCTCCGAGGTGACGTCCACCTCCACCGCCACGGCCCGGTCGGCGCCGCCCAGTTCGTCGGCCACCGCCCCGGCCGCGGCCGCGTCCCGGTCGGCCACCACGACGCAGGCGCCCTCGGCCACCAGGCGCTGCGCGATCGCCCGACCGATCCCCGAGCCGGCGCCGGTCACCAGCGCGATCCTGGTCGCCAGCGGCTTGGGCGGCGGCATCCGCCGGAGCTTGGCCTCCTCCAACTCCCAGTACTCGATGCGGAACTTCTCCGACTCCTCGATGGGCGCGTAGGACGAGACGGCCTCGGCGCCGCGCATCACGTTGATGGCGTTCACGTAGAACTCGCCCGCGACCCGCGCCGTCTGCTTGTCCTTGCCGAAGGAGAACATGCCGACGCCCGGCACCAGCACGATGGCCGGGTCGGCGCCGCGCATGGCCGGCGAGTCCGGCGTCGCGTGCCGCTCGTAGTAGGCCCGGTACTCCTCGCGGTACTCGGCGTGCAGCTCCCTCAGCCGCGCCACGGCCCGATCGAGCGGCGCGTCCGCCGGCAGGTCGAGCACGAGCGGCCGCACCTTGGTCCGCAGGAAGTGGTCGGGGCAGGAGGTACCGAGCCCGGCCAGCCTCGGGTGCTCCGTCCTGGACAGGAAGTCGAGCACCACGTCCGAGTCCGTGAAGTGCCCCACCTGCGGCCGGTCGGCCGAGGCCAACGACCGGATCGTCGGAGCCAGTTCGGCCGCCCGCGCCCGGCGCTGCGCCGCGGGCAGCGGCTCGAAGCCC
The DNA here is from genome assembly GCF_042722465.1 of Streptomyces sp. NPDC127098. Classification (NCBI taxonomy): domain Bacteria; kingdom Bacillati; phylum Actinomycetota; class Actinomycetes; order Kitasatosporales; family Streptomycetaceae; genus Streptomyces; species Streptomyces sp. NPDC127098. Next base: position 112,403 of record NZ_JBHXFJ010000013.1, on the reverse strand, counting down.
TCCAGGACGGGACCGAACGGCTCGGGCCTGCCGCGCTCCGCGAGGAACGCCTCGGCGGTCCTGATGATGTGCAGCGAGTTGCGCTCGCACTCCTCGCTGGTCGCGCCCCAGGCCGTGATGCCGTGGCCGCCGAGCACGCACCCGATGGCGTCCGGGTTGGCCGCCCGCACCGCCGCGATGTCCAGGCCCAGCTGGAAGCCCGGGCGCCGCCACGGCACCCAGACCACCCGCTCGCCGAAGCACTCCTTGGTCAGCTCCTCGCCGTCCGCGGCGCACGCCAGCGCGATGCCGGAGTCCGGGTGCAGGTGGTCGACGTGGGCCGCCTCCACCAGACCGTGCATGGCGGTGTCGATGGACGGCGCCGCCCCACCCCTGCCGTGCAGGCAGTAGTCGAACGCCGCGACCATCTCGTCCTCGCGCTCCACCCCCGGGTAGACGTCGCGCAGCGCGCGCAGCCGGTCCAGGCGGAGCGCCGCGAGCCCCTCGGGCTTCAGCGTGCCGAGGTCGCCGCCCGATCCCTTGACCCACACGAGCTCCACGTCGCCGCCGGTCACCGGGTCGACCGCGGTGCCCTTGGCCGAGGTGTTGCCGCCGGCGTAGTTGGTGTTCCGCGGGTCGGCGCCGAGCCGGTGCGAGCGGGCGAGCAGCGCCTCGACCTCGGGATGTCCTGCCACGTCGTGCTCCGTCGCGTTCGTCATCGTCGTCACGCCCCCCAACCGGCCTGCTCGCCGCCCACGCGCTCGGCCCTGATCCGCTCGCTCCAGCCCGACCTCCGGTAGGCGGCGATGGGGTCGGGGTCGAGGCCCTGCTCCTCCCGCACCTCGGCCAGCAGCGGCCGCACGTCGGTGTTGAAGGCGTCCATCAGCACCGCGTTGGCGCCCAGCACGTCACCGGACGCCTGCGCGGCTGCCAGCGCGTCCCGGTCCACGAGCAGTGCCTTGGCCGTCGCCTCCTGGACGTTCATCACCGAGCGGATGATCGCCGGGATCTTGGGCTCGATGTTGTGGCACTGGTCGAGCATGAACGCCACGTCCGGCGTGAACCCGCCGCCGCGCACCACCTCGTACATGATGCGGAAGAGCTGGAACGGGTCGGCCGCCCCCACCATCAGGTCGTCGTCGGCGTAGAAGCGGGAGTTGAAGTCGAAGCCGCCCAGCCGTCCCTCGCGCAGCAGCACCGCGACGATGAACTCGATGTTGGTGCCCGGCGCGTGGTGGCCGGTGTCCACCACGACCTGCGCCTTCGGGCCGAGCCGCAGGCAGTGCGCGTAGGACGTGCCCCAGTCGGGGACGTCGGTGGTGTAGAAGGCGGGCTCGAAGAACTTGTACTCCAGCAGCATCCGCTGGTGCTCGCCGAGCCGCTCGTAGACCGCGGCCAGCGCCTCGGCCAGCCGGTCCTGGCGGGCCCTGATGTCGTCCTGCCCCGGGTAGTTGGTGCCGTCGGCGAACCACAGCTTCAGGTCGCGGGAGCCGGTGGCGTCCATGATGTCGACGCACTCGAGGAGGTGGTCGAGTGCCTTGCGGCGCACGGTGGCGTCCGGGTGGCAGACGCTGCCGAGCCTGTAGTCGTCGTCCTGGAAGACGTTGGAGTTGATGGCGCCGAGCCGCAACCCCCGTTCCTTCGCGTAGGCGGCGAGGGCGGCGTAGTCGTCGACCCGGTCCCAGGGGATGTGCAGCGCGACGGTCGGCGCGACTCCCGTGTACCGGTGCACCTGGGCCGCGTCGTCGAGCTTCTCGCGCGGGGTGCGCGGCACACCCTCCTGCGTGAACACCTTGAAGCGGGTGCCGGAGTTTCCGTAGGCCCACGACGGGGTCTCGATTGACTGCGAGGTCAGTGCCGCCTTGACGGCGGATGGGGCGGTCATGCGATCAGGGCTCCCGGGGTGCGGACACCGATATGAATCGTTTCACTGAACCCCGACGCTAAGAGCGGGCGGCGATCGCTGTCAAGGGAGCGGATCATGATCGGTGCGTGGCGCGTGATCCGCCGGGTCCCGGTGTTGAACTGGGGATCTTGACGCTCGGCGGCGGCCGTGGCTAGCTTCCCGGCAGTCGAATGAATCCTTTCAGCCCCGTCGGTCGCGGTCGTGCCCACGCCCCGAGGCGGGCGGGGCGTGCTCCGGGAGGCGGGCAACCATGGCGCAACGGGTCTGTTTTCTGCTCAAGGTCAGGGCCGACCGGATCGAGGAGTACCGGGAACGGCACGCGGCCGTCTGGCCCGAGATGCTGGAGGCGCTCTCCGCCACGGGCTGGCACAACTACTCGCTGTTCCTGCGCGAGGACGGGCTACTGGTGGGGTATCTGGAGACCGAGGACTTCGCCGCCGCCCAGGAGGCGATGGCCGCCACCGACGTCAACGCCCGCTGGCAGGCCGAGATGGGGGAGTTCTTCGAGTCCCTGGACGGAGCTCGGCCCGACGAGGCGATGAAGCCGCTGACCGAGGTCTTCCACCTGGCCTGAACCCGGCCCGACGGGTGCGACCTCGCCCGTGCCGCACGATGCATACGATGGCTGGGCGTGACTGACGCGTAACGAGACGAACGGGGCACGGCACATGGCGCACACGGTGGGGATCAAGGAAGTCGCCCGGCAGGCCGGGGTGTCGGTGGGGACGGTCTCCAACGTGATCAACCGCCCCCACATGGTCGCCGACGAGACCCGCGAGCGCGTCCAGACCGCCATCGTCGAGCTCGGTTACGTGCGCAGCGAGTCCGCGCGTCAACTGCGGGCCGGTCAGAGCCGGATCATCGCCCTGCTGGTGCTGGACATGGCCAACCCCTTCTTCGTGGACGTCGCCTCGGGCGCGGAGCGGGTGGCGCGCGCGGCCACCCTCGGCGTGATGCTCTGCAACAGCGCCCAGAGCACCTCGGAGGAGTCCGACTACCTCTCGCTCTTCGCCGAGCAGCGGGTGCGCGGCGTGCTGCTCACCCCGGCCGACATGTCCGGGCGCAACCTGGCGGACTTCCGTCGCCACGGAATCCCCTTCGTGCTGGTCGACCGGGTGCTGCCGAGCGCCGAGGGCTGCTCGGTCTCGGTGGACGACGTGCTGGGCGGCACGCTGGCGGTGCGCCATCTGCTCGCCCAGGGACACACCTCGGTGGCCTATGTCAGCGGCCCGATGACGCTCCAGCAGTGCCAGGACCGGATGGAGGGAGCGGTGACCGCGCTGACCGAGGCGGGCCTGCCGGACTCGGCACTGCGCCACGTGGAGGCCGAGCGGCTCGATGTGCCGGCCGGGCGGGACGCGGGCGGCCGGTTGCTGGGGATGGCGGACCGACCCACCGCGGTGTTCTGCGCCAACGACCTGCTGGCCCTTGGCGTGCTCCAGGCGCTGTTCGCGGCCGGCGTCCGGGTGCCGGACGAGGTGGCGCTGGTCGGCTACGACGACATCGAGTTCGCCGCGGCCGCGGCCGTGCCGTTGACCTCGGTGCGCCAGCCGGCCGTGCGGATGGGGCGGCAGGCCGCCGAGCTGCTGCTCGAGGAGACGGGGGAGAGCGCCGGGCTCCACCGGCACCAGCGCATCGTCCTCGAACCCGAGCTGATCGTCCGTGAGTCGAGTATGGTCGCGCGGCGCTGAGCGGTCGCCGGCTCGTAGCGTTGGACCATGAGCGATTCCTTCCACACCCGGGTGCTGCGCGTCGCCACCGGCTCCCGGGAGACCGTCGTCGACCTCACCCGTGACTGCGAGGCGTTCCTCGCCGAGTCGGCGCGGGGCGCCGACGGCCTGTTGAACGTGTTCGTGCCGCACGCGACGGCCGGGGTGGCCGTCCTGGAGACGGGCGCGGGCAGCGACGACGACCTGTTGGCCGCGCTGCGCGACCTGCTGCCGGCGGACGACCGCTGGCGCCACCGGCACGGCTCCCGCGGCCACGGCCGGGACCACGTGCTGCCGGCCCTGGTCGCCCCGCACGCCACCCTGCCGGTGATCGGCGGCCGGCTGAGCCTCGGGGCCTGGCAGTCGGTCTGCCTGGTCGACACCAACGTCGACAACGCCGAACGCCAGGTCAGGCTCAGCTTCCTCGGCTGAGCCGGCGGCCGGCGGTGGTCGGTGGTTGCCGGGCACGACAGGGCCCGAGGTGCCGCGCGCGGTGAGCTCGACCGCGGGGTACCTCGGGCCTGGGACGTCGCCGGGGGAGGGGCCGCTTCCCGGCCCGCCCGCTCAGCCGACGGGTGAGCCTGGGCGCTGCGGGGTGATGCCGACCTCCGCCATGTAGGTCGACAGCACCAGCTTGCCGACCGCCGGGTAGGCGCCCAGCGGCTCGGCGGCCGCGCAGCCGGCCTCCTCGGCCGCCGCGGCCAGCAGTCCGTCGGGCACCTCGGGGCCGATCAGGCAGGGGGCCAGGGCGAGTTGCTGTGAGCCGGCCTCGGTGAGCCGGGCCGCCGTGTCGGCGACCGCGCCGTCCTCGTCGAGCGCCGCGGCGAGCACCGGCACGGCGAGCCGCGCGGAGAGCAGCATGCCGGTGATGCCGGCCGCCTGCACCGCCTCCTCGCCGCCCACCGTGGCCAGCACGATGCCGTCGGCCGCCGTGGCGACCGTGAACAGCCGGGCCCGGTCGGCGCGGGCGAGACCCGCCTCGGAGAGCCGCACGTGCACGGCCTCGGCGAGCAGCGGGTGCGGCCCCAGGACGTCGGTGAGCCCCGCGCCCGAGCCGCTGCCCAGCACCGCCTGCCGTATGACCCGCAGGTGGGCGCTGTCCGGGCTGGCCAGCAGCGGCACGACCACCGGCGCCGGCCGCTCCGCGTCGTCCACGTCGCCACCGGCCTCGGCCACGATCCGCGCCAACACCTGCTGCAGGGACGGGAACTCCTCGTCCTGGCTCTCGGCGAAGCCGATCCGCGCGTCGAGCCCGGGCAGCTCCGAGCGCGCGATGCTCACCACCTCCTCGGCCAGCGAGAGGCTGGCGGCGGAGGGCGCGCCGGGCACGGCGAGCACCAGCGTGGGCGCGCCGTCGGGCGCGGACGCCGGCTCCGGACGGCGGTGGCGTCCCGGCTGACGTGGACGCGGCATTCGTACGGGGAGGCCGGATCCCGGCCCAGTGGGGGAGCTCATGTCGCCGCATGTTAATGCCTTGACGTGCTGGGCAGTTCGCCAGGGGGGATACGGTCACCTTCCATCCCGTTTTGTCCAGCGCGTAGGTGTGAGCCCTCCCGTCGCCGCGTTACCGCGCCGCCATCCGACCGTCATGGGCCGGCGCCTCGTGCACGCTGAGCAGTCCCGGCTCCTCGGGCAGGCCGAGCGCGCCGGCCGCGGCGCGCGCCGCCAGCGTGAGCGCGCCCCGCAGCGGGTCACCCGCCGCCGGGACGAGCGTCGCCGCGGGCAGCCGGGCCGCCAACTCCTCCCGCAGCGGCCCAAGCAGCGGCTCGCCGAGCCGCGACAGGCCGCCGGTGAGGGCGATCACCGGCTCGGCCACCGGCGGGCAGACGGCGGCGGCCGTGGCTGCGATCTCGCCCGCCGCCGAGCGCAGGATGGCCACCGAGACCGGATCCGGCGGCTCGGCGGTCGCGCACCGGGCGACCTCGGGGGCGAAGGCGGCCAGCCAGGCGGGCCGGTCGGAGCGCGGATACACCAGGCCGGGCAGCCCCGCGGCCGGCCCGAGGACGGCCTCGACCCTGGCGAGCAGCGCCGCCGAGCCGCCCGCCCGCCCGTCGTGGGCGCGCAGCGCCGCGGTCAGCCCCTCCCGGCCGATCCAGGAGCCGCCGCCACAGTCGCCCAGCAGGTGGCCCCAGCCGTCCGCCCGCCGCCAGTGGTGGCCGTCCAGGCCCAGGGCGATCAGGCCGGTGCCGGCGGCCACCACGGTGCCCGGCCGCCCGCCGAGCGCCCCCACGTGACCCGTCACCACGTCGGCTGCCAGCACCAGCCGGCACGCCCCGAGCCCGGTGGCCAACGCCTCGGGCAGCTCGGCGCGCAACCGCCCGCCGAGGGTCTGCATCCCGGCGGCGCCCACACAGCCGGCCACCACCCGGGAGCCGCCCGCCTCGGCGAGCAACCGCCGGGCCGCGGGCAGCAGTCGGGCGACCAGCTGGCCGGCGTCGATGCCGCCGCCGGCCGTCGGCACCGGCTCGTCGGACGCCACCACCCCGCAGGGCTCGGCCCCCGACCCGGAAGCCACCCTGGCCAGCGCCACGCGCAGCCCGGAGCCGCCGGAGTCCACCCCCAGCACGAACCGGGGGCCGGCCGCGGGGCCCTCGGTCACGGCAGCTTCCAGTCCACTGGCGCCGCGCCCTGCTCTTCGAGCAGTGTGTTGACGCGGCTGAAGGGGCGGGAGCCGAAGAACCCGCGATCGGCCGACATGGGGGAGGGGTGGGCCGACTCCACCGTCGGCACCGGGCCGAGCATCGGCCGCAGCCCGCGGGCGTCCCGGCCCCACAGGACGGCCACCAGCGGCCTGCCCCTGGCGGCCAGCGCCTTGATGGCCTGCTCGGTGACCTCCTCCCAGCCCTTGCCGCGGTGGGCCCCCGGCCGGCGGGGCGCGGTCGTCAGGGCCCTGTTGAGCAGGAGCACGCCCTGGTCCGTCCAGGGCGTCAGGTCGCCCGTGGACGGCCTGGGCAGCCCGAGGTCCGTGTTGAGCTCCCGGAAGATGTTCTCCAGTGAGCCGGGCAGCGGGCGGACGTCGGGGGCGACGGAGAAGCTGAGCCCCACCGCGTGCCCCGGCGTCGGGTAGGGGTCCTGACCGACGATCAGGACCCGCACCTCGGTGAAGGGCTGCTGAAAGGCTCTCAGGACGTTGGGTCCCGCCGGCAGATAGGTGCGCCCGGCGGCGATCTCGGCGCGCAGGAAGTCGCCCATGGCGGCGATCCGGTCGGCCACCGGGGCCAGGGCCTCGGCCCAGCCGGGCTCGATGATCTCGTTCAATGGTCGTGCTGCCACGGTCCGTCACCCTACTGGCCCCGCCGGGCCCCGGTCTCCCCGATCCGGGAAACCGGAGCCCCACGGACCTCGCCTCCGCCGGCCGGTCCCGCCCGGGACCGGCCGATCCGACCTCACCGTCGGACCAGGCCAGTGTGTACCAGGGCACTGACAACGCGTGTCCGGCGACCGCCGGGCGCGCCGGTCCCCGGGGCGCTCAGGCGGCCCTGTGGTACTGCGCGGGACGGTGACCGAGCTCCGCGCCCAACTCGCGCGCCGCCCGCCTCGCCCAGTACGGCTCGCGCAGCAGCTGGCGGCCGAGGAGCACCGCGTCCGCCTCGCCGTTCTCCAGGATGGCGGCCGCCTGTGCCGGCTCGGTGATCAGCCCGACGGCGGCCGTCGGCATCCCGGTCTCCGCCCGCACCCGGGCGGCGAACGGCACCTGGTACCCGGGTCCGGTCGGTATCCGCGCGTTCGGCGCGTTGCCGCCCGTGGACACGTCGAGCACGTCCACCCCGTGGGCGCGCAGGTCGGCGGCGAAGCGCACCGTGTCGTCCGCGGTCCAGCCGTTCTCGGCCAGCCAGTCGGTGGCCGAGATCCGGAAGAAGAGCGGCAGCCGCTCGGGCCAGACCGCCCGTACCGCGTCGACGACCTCGAGCGCGAAGCGGGTGCGGCCGGCGAAGTCGCCGCCGTAGGCGTCGGTGCGCCGGTTGCTGTGCGGGGAGAGGAACTCGCCGATCAGATAGCCGTGCGCGCCGTGGATCTCGACCACCTGGAAGCCCGCGTCCAGCGCCCGGCGGGCGGCCGCCACGAACTGGTCCTTGACCTCGGCGATCTGCTCGACGGTCAGCTCCGCCGGCACCGGGCTGCCCTCGTCGAACGGCACCGGGCTCGGCCCGACCGGCCGCCAGCCGCCCGCCTCGGGCCCCAGCGCCCCGCCGCCTCGCCAGGGCCGGTCGGTCGACGCCTTGCGCCCGGCGTGAGCGAGTTGGATGCCCGCGGTCGAGCCCTGCCCGCCGACGAACGAGGCGATCCCGCGCAGCCCCTCGGCCTGGCGGTCGTTCCACAGTCCGAGGTCGGCCGGGCTGATCCTGCCTTCCGGGCTGACCGCGGTGGCCTCGACCAGGATCAACCCGGCGCCGCCCACCGCCCGGGAGCCGTAGTGGGTGAGGTGCCAGTCGTTGACGGCGCCGGTGTCGGGCCCCGAGGTGTCCGCCGAGTACTGGCACATGGGCGACATCCAGACCCGGTTGGGGATGGTCAGGGACCTCAGTGTCCAGGGCTCGAACAGCGCGCTCATGCGACGTCCTCCGTGATCGGCCGGCCCCTCCGGGCCCGGCGGCGGGATGCCACCCCATAGTACGAGGGGCATCGTACTATCGGAGCGCTCGGTCCCGGGGGTCACCTCTCGTACAATTGCCCGCATGACCCCGAGCACCTCAGGCGCCGCCGGCCGCGATCTCCCGCACCCGGCGCGCCAGCAGATCCGGCTCGAGGAGGTGCTGCACGCGCTCGCCGACCCGGTGCGGCTCGCCGTGGTGAGCCGGCTGGCCACGGGGGACGAGGAGCTCGCATGCTCCGTCTTCGACGTGCCGGTGAGCAAGTCCACCAGCACCCACCACTTCCGGGTGCTGCGCGAGAGCGGCGTGATCCGCCAGGTCTACCGCGGCACCGCCAAGATGAACGCGCTGCGCCGAGCCGACCTGGACTCCCGCTTCCCCGGCCTGCTCGACGCGGTCCTGGCCGCCGCCCGCCACGAGCGGCAGCCGGTCGTCGCCCGTTAGGCCCTGTCCGGCCGACAACCGGTGCCCCGCCCGGCGTCAGCGCATGGCCTCCATCCGGTCGATCTCGATGCTCTGGTCCGCCAGCATGTCGTTCGCCAACTGCTGGGCCGGCCCGTCGTTGCCCGTGGTGAGCGCCTCCGTGGTCATCGTCACCGCGCCCTGGTGGTGGGCGATCATCAGGTCCAGGAAGAGCGTGTCGAACTCGGCCCCCTCGGCGGCCTCGAGGGCCTCCAACTGCTCGGGCGTCGCCATCCCCGGCATGTCCTCGGAGTCATGGCTCCCGTGCCCCTCGCGGTCCTCGTCCGCCGCCGCCCCCGCGTTGCGTGTCAACCAGGCCTCCATCGCGGCGATCTCGCCGTTCTGTCCCGCGGTGATGCGGTCGGCCAGCCGCCGCACGGACTCCTCGTCCGCCCGGTCGTCGACGAGTTCGGCCATGACCAGGGCCTGTTCGTGGTGCTCGATCATCATCCGCATGAAGCGGAAGTCGGCGGCGTTGGGCTCGGTGCCCTCCTGAGCCGCCTCGCGCGCCTCCTCGGGCGAGATCGTCCTGGCCGGCTCTCCTGGCCCCGCGGGCGCGATGACCTGCTGCGAGTCGGCGTCGGCGGCTGGCTCCGCCTCATCGGTGCAGCCGGCCGCCAGGGTCAGGGCCGCCACGGCGGCCAGGGCGGCGAGCAGGGGTCGGCGACGGTCCGTCAACGCTCCTCCTGTTGTACGCGGATGACAGTTCGGTTACCCATCTTGATATGTACATGGGTGGGCGGATACTGAGGGATCATGTTCCGCCCGGCACAGGGCGGAACCCGCGGATTCAGGGAGGACGCGTGACATCGTTGCACACAACCCGGGTGCGACGCAGACGGCTTGGCACACTCGCTGCCGTCTCCGGCCTGCTGGCCGCGCTCTTCGTGGCGACCCCGGCATCGGCGACTCCCGACCCCGGAGACGGCTCCGTCCCGGGAGAAGAGGTCTCAGGGAGCGAGCGGGCCGAGGTCAGGGCCGCGATAGCCGACGGCGAGATACCCGGTGTGGGCGAGATCGCGCACAGCGAGAACATCACGCCGGTCGCCCATGTCCCGCACGCCTCCGGGCTGCCAGGGACCAACTCCGACATCGCCTTCCAGGGCCGGTACGCCTTCGCCGGCAACTACGACGGCTTCGTGGTCTACGACATCCGCCGCCCCGAGTCGCCGAGGATCGTCAGCCAGGTGCTCTGCCCCGGCGGGCAGGGCGACGTAGCGGTCAGCGGCGACCTGCTCATCCTCGCCGTCGACTCCTCGCGCAGCGACGACTCCTGCAACAGCGTTCCCCAGTCGGCGAGCATCGCCGAGTCCTGGGAGGGCATCAGGATCTTCGACATCAGCGACGTGCGGAACCCGGAGTACGTGGCCGCCGTCGAGACCTCCTGCGGCTCGCACACCCAGACCCTGGTGCCCGACGGCCGAAACCTCTACGTCTACGTCTCCTCCTACTCCCCGAGCGCCTCCTTCCCCGACTGCCAGCCGCCGCACGACGGCATCTCCGTGGTCCGCGTGCCGCGCGGCGCGCCCGAGCGGGCCGAGCTCTCCTCCTTCGAGATGCTCTTCCCCGAGGGTGGCTTCCCCGGTGACGACTCCGGCTCCGCCACCACCGGTTGCCACGACATCACCGCCTACCCGGCGCTCGACCTGGCCGCCGGCGCCTGCATGGGCGACGGCATCCTGATGGACATCTCGGATCCGGCCAGGCCCTACGTCATCGACCAGGTGCAGGACGCCGAGCACTTCGCGTTCTGGCACTCGGCCACTTTCAGCCAGGACGGCTCCAAGGTCGTGTTCACCGACGAACTCGGCGGCGGTGGCGGTCCGATGTGCAACCCCGAGACCGGCGACGAGTTCGGCGCCGACGGCATCTACCACGTCACCGGCCGTGGCGACAACCGTCAACTGGTCTTCCAGGGCTACTACAAGATGCCGCGCGAGCAGGCCGACACCGAGAACTGCGTGGCGCACAACGGCTCGCTGATCCCCGCCCGGGGCCGCGACATCATGGTGCAGGCGTGGTACCAGGGCGGCGTCTCGGTCTGGGACTTCACCGACTCCCGCAACCCGCGCGAGATCGGCTACTTCGAGCGCGGGCCGCTCACCGAGGACGTGCTGTCCTTCGGCGGTTCCTGGTCCGCCTACTACTACAACGGCTACATCTACTCCAACGACCAGGCGGGCCTCGACGTCCTGCGGATCGACGACCGGCGCACCGACAGCGCCGAACGCGTCCGCCTGTCGGAGCTCAACGTCCAGACCCAGCCCAGCTACCGCTGAGTCAGCTGACGTGTTCGTGACGTCCCGCCGGGCGGCCCCCCGTCCGGCGGGACCCCCGACTCCCAGTCGAGTCCGTAACGCTCGAACAACTCACCGCGCAGCCGCGCCAGCGGCATCGGCGCGCCGGGCAGCAGTTGCGCCACCACCGCGCCCATCAGCAGTGCCCGCAGCATCGGGTAGTCGGTGTCCGGGTCCGCCGAGCCGTAGCCGACCACGGTCTGCCGCAGCAGCGCCGCGAGGCGCTGCTGCTCGGCGCACTGGATGAACCCGTTCTGCTGCAGCAGCCCGGCCATGTGCGCCCGCATCAACACCGGCCGGTCGCGGGCCAGTCCCAGGATCGCGTCGATCGCCCGCGCCAGCAGCTCCTCGCCGGCGCGCGGGCCGGTCGGGACCGGCGGCCGCTCCAGCGCCTCGCTGAGGGTGAGGTGCATCAGACGGTGGACGGCGGACTGCACCAGCTCCCGCTTACCGGGGAAGTAGTAGGAGATCAGACCACGCGCCGACCCCGCCCGGTCGGCGATGTCGCCCAGGGTGGTGGCCTCGTAGCCGCGCTCGGACACCAGCTCCACGGTCGCCTCGAGCAACCGCTGTCGGGAGCGGCGCCGCATATCCGCATTGACCGACGCGTTGCGAGGGGACATGCTGGACTCCGGATGACTGGCTAACGGCCAGTATACTCGGCTGGCGCCAGGACATCCGCCCGCGGCGGAGTCCTGCCCGGCGGCTGTGCCGGTATCGGACGGCGCGGGGGACCGTCCGATACCGGCGCCGGCCTCTTCTCCCGGCCGTCGCTCAGCCGACCAGGTCGAGCACCGGGCGCAGCGCCGAGGGCCGCTCGTCGGCCGGCAGATGCTCCACCAACCGCACCGCGCAGCCGATCGCCGCCGCACCGGCGTCGGCGTGGGCGCTGTCGCCGACCATCAACACCCGCTCCGGCGGCAGCCCGAGCGCCCGGCAGGCGGTCAGGAACAGCCGCGGGTCCGGCTTCTGCACCCCGTGCTCGAACGACAGCGCGTACGCCTCCACGTAGCCGTCGAGTCCGTGCGCGCGCAGCACCGGGCGCAGGTCCCAGCCGATGTTGCTCACCACGGCGACGCCGATGCCGCGGGCGGCGAGTCCGCGCAGCACCTCCAGGCTGTCCGGATAGGGGTGCCAGGCGGCCGGCTCCATGTGCCGGTCGTACAGGGCGTCGTAGAGCGCGGGCTCCGGTAGCCGCACCAACCGGGCGAGACCCGTGTACAGCGCCCGGTGTCCGGCCGCGTGCCGGTCGCGCTCCCGCCACAGGTCGGCGAGCGCGGGCGGCACCGCCCGTGGCGGCGCGCCGCCGGGCAACGCCCCGGCGTCCTCCAGCGCGGCCGCGTACCGGCCCAGCTGCTCCGCGGTGAACACGGTCCCGGTCCGCTCCGACGCCGCGCGCAGCCAGGAGACCGCAGGCTCCACGCGCATCAGCGTGCCGGAGAAGTCGAACATCACTCCGTCGAGGCTCATGGCACGATCCTGCCCACATCGCGGCCCGCGCCCTAGCCGACGAGCGGTGCCAGCGCCGTCAGGCCGGGCGCGAAGGCCACCAGGAGCGGCACGGCGGGCAACAGCGAGGCGTACGTCGTCAGCCTGGCGCGGCGTGGGGCCGACAGCCGCGGGGCCGGGCGCAGCAGCCGGTGCACCCGGTGCGGGAGCTGCGCGCGCTGGCCGGCAGGGCAACCGAAGACGCCGCGGTCCTCGTTGAGCCCGACGAGCGCCAACGCCGTGGTGAGCCGGCCGAACCGGCGCGAGGCCACGTCGTCCGCCGCGAGTTCGACCAGCCGGTGCACCTGCTGCCGGAACCCCTCGAAGACCGGCACCCCGGGGAAACCGTCGGCCAGCGCGCCCGCGCAGTGCGACAGCCAGTGGTGTCTGGCCCTGACGTGCCCCTGCTCGTGCGCCAGCACCGCGTCCAACTGCCGCCGGTTCAGCCGGCGCAGCGCCCCGGTGGTGATCACCAGGCGCGGCACGGAACCCGGCAGCAGCCAGGCGTCGGGGCGCGGGTCCTCGAGGACGACCAGTCGGTCGGCGGACGTCGCCTCCTCGCCCGGCAGCCGGGGCGAGCGGGCCAGCAGCTCGGCGCGCCGGCGACGCCGCCAGGACCGGGCCGCCCGCACCTCGCGGGTCAGCCTCAGCGCCGTCCAGGCACCGCCGCAGGCGAGCAGCAGCGCCAGCGCCGCGGGCCACCGGCGGCCGGCGGAATGCAGCGCGTAGGCGTCCACCACCCGGGTCGGCGCGGGGGCGAAGAGCTGGCCGCGCACCTCGTGCCAGGCCGCGGCGCCGGCCAGGGCCATGGCGAGCACGCAGCACAGCAGCACCGCGACGACCACGCACTGCCACACCCACAACGCGAGCACCGGCTCCCGGTCCGGCCAGGAGCCCCGGGCCAGCACGCGCGGCGCCGTCGCCGCGGTGAGGCCGCCCAGCACGAGCAGCGCGATGGCGATCACCATGCCACCAGCCTAGGACGAGACCGCCACCGCGCCGGAACGCCCCCGGGTCCGGGCCGGTGCTCACATGCCCAGCAGCATCGCCACCATGGCCACCGCGAGGGCCAGCCGGCAGGCCGCCGCCACCTCGGGCGACCGCCCGGCGTCCGCCGGCCGGCCCACCACCACCTCACCCGGCCCGGCGGCCGGCATCAGGCGGGGCGCGGTCAGCAGCGCGTAGCCCGCGAAGTAGACCAGCAGCGCCCCGGTGAGCGCCGGCAGCCCGGACGGCGTCCCGTGGCCGGCGTGCGAGCCGGGCGCCGCGGCCATCGCCACCACGGTATAGAGCATGGCCGCCGCCTCCACCAGGTGGTGGGCCCGGTGCGCCGGTCCCCGCACCGCGAGGAGCGCGGCGCCACACAGCGCGGCGCCGGCGCACACCAGCGGCAGCACCGGGGCGGCGGGCCACGGTGGCGCGGCCGGCAGCGCCATCGCCGCCATGCCGAGGCCCATGGCGCCCTCGGCCGCCGCGACCACCCGCCGCGGCCCGTCGACGCCACGGCGTGCCAGCAGCAGGCAGTAGCCGCCCGTGGCGCCGCACAGCGCGACCATCAGCCACCCCACCAACGCCGGACCATGCATCGGCACCTCCCGCGCCACCCGCCGGGAAGGCTGCCCAGGCCCAGGCGCGCATACGGCGGCGCACGCCCACCGAGAGGGAGCGCGCGGGCGCGCGCTACGATGCGCGGCTGTGACGGCGAAGACAGACCTCAGCTTCCGGGTGGCCGGCGAGGCCGACGTGCCGGCCCTGGTGGGGCTCGTGGAGTCGGCCTACCGCGGCGACGCGAGCCGCGCCGGCTGGACCACGGAGGCCGACCTCCTCGACGGCCAGCGCACCGACCCGGAGGGGGTGCGCGCGGTGATCACCACCCCCGGCAGCCGGCTCCTCGTCGTGGAGCGCGCGGACGAGCTGATCGCCTGCTGTCAGCTGGAGCGCCGTACCGGACCCGGCGGGCTGGTCGCCGCCTACTTCGGCATGTTCGCGGTCCGCCCCGGCCTGCAGGGCGGGGGAGTGGGCCGCCGCCTCCTGGCGGAGGCGGAGCGCCGGGCCCGCGCCGAGTGGGGCGCGACCGAGATGCGGATGCAGGTGATCTCCGCCCGCGACGAGCTCATCGCCTGGTACGAACGGCGCGGCTACGCCCGCACCGGCGAGCTGGCGCCGTTCCCCTACGGCGACGAGCGCTTCGGCGTCCCCCGCCGCGTCGACCTGGCCTTCGAGCTCCTGGTCAAGCCCCTGACCTGACCGCCGTCACGATCTCCGGCACGTCGGTCACCACTCCGTCGAGAGCCAGCTCGCGTGCCCGGGCGAGCTCGTCCGGCGTGTTCACGGTCCAGCTGATGACGCCGATCCCCGCGGCCCGGCAGCGGGCCACGACCTCGGCCGAGAGCTGAGCGAACTCGCAGGAGACCAGCTCCGCGCCCAGCTCGGCGGCCCGCTCCGGCGCGGTGGCCGTCGAACGGCCGGTGACCAGGCCGAGCGCCACCTCCGACAGCAGCGCCCGGGTCTCGCGCAGTGCCTCGTCGTGGAACGAGATCACCGTGACCCGCTCGGTGAGGCCGCGCCGCTCGATCACCTCGGCCAGCGCCCTGGCCGCGGCCCGGTCCTTGATCTCGGCCTGGATCGGCGCCGAGACCGCGTCCAGCACCTCGGTGAACAGCGGCACCCGCTCGCCGAGGCCGGCGTCCAGGCCGCGGAGCTCGGCGAGCGTGAGGTCCCTGACCTGTCCCGTGCCGTCGGTGGTGCGGTCGACCGTGGCGTCGTGCATCACCACCAGTTCCCCGTCCTTGCTCAGGTGCAGGTCGAGTTCGATGGCGTCCAGCGCCATCCGGTCGGCTCGGCGGAACGAGCGCAGCGTGTTCTCGGGCTCCGCGCCCATGAGCCCGCGGTGTCCGATGGTCTGAAGCGGCATGGCGCGACCCTAACCGCCGCCGGTTGCCGCCGCCCGAACGGTGGGCGAAGGGGGCGGGGCGCGAACTTCCCCGCCCCCGGTTGATCGAAGGATCCGCTGCGGATACCGTGCTATTACGAGAAGTTCTGCTGTGGAGGATGGGTTATGACGGAAACTTTGGCGTCCCTCACCTCTGAGGGCGACACCGCCCCGACCGACCGGATCGTCGCGCGGCCCGCCTGGCACACCCTCAAGCGGGCCGTCGAGGCGATCCGCCCCGCCCAGTCCAAGGACGGCTCGGTGGACTTCGCGGCCGAGGGCGCCCCCACCCGCTCACAGCTGACCCGGGAGATCGAGCAGGCCGTCGCCGCGATCGAGGAGCTCGCGCCGCTGCTGCCGCACGACGCCGCCTACCACCGGGCCCTCGTCGCCGACCTGCGCCGCTGGGCCGACGAGGGCTTCGGGGTCCCCGACTTCCTGGACTCGCTGCTCGCCTTCCACCCGGAGAAGACCCGCGCCGACGGCCGCCAGCACCTGGTCGTCTTCCCCATGTACACGCAGAACGGCAACCCGGACCGCAACCTGGAGGCCGTGGTGCTGCGCGTCGTCTGGCCCGACTGGCTGGCCGCACTCGAACGCGAGCGCTTCGACAACCCGATGTTCGTCGGCATCACCTTCGAGGACTTCACCCCGGGCTATGACACCAACTCCGCCGTCCTCTTCCCCGAGACCATCGCGGTGCGCCAGGCTCCCGAGCGCTTCTCCTGGGGCGGCATCTTCTGCGACCGCGAGGCGGCCCGCTTCCGGCGCGTGATCGGCGCCGCCTGCGAGGTCACCAGCCTGCGGCTGCCCGAGGACGCGGCCGGACTTCTCACCGACCAGGACCGCTGCCAGCAGACGTTCGTCCTGTGGGACATGATCCACGACCGCACCCACAGCCACGGCGACCTGCCGTTCGACCCCTTCATGATCAAGCAGCGCCAACCCTTCTGGATGTACGGCCTCGAGGAGCTGCGCTGCGACCTCACCGCCTTCCACGAGGCCGGGCGCCTGGCCGCCGACGGCCACCCGCAGGGCCGCGACGTCCAGTACGCGGTGCTGCTCGACCGGCTCTTCCGCTTCCCCGTCACCGGCGCCCGGGTCCGCAACTACGACGGCCTCGGCGGCCAGCTGCTCTTCGCCTACCTGCACCAGCACGACGCGCTGCGCTGGACCGACAACCGGCTGACCATCGACTGGGACCTCGCCCGCCGGGTCACCGCGCGGCTGCGCGAGGAGATCGAGACCCTCTACCGCCAGGGCATCGACCGCCCCAAGCTGGTGCACTGGTTCAAGGCCTACGAGCTGGTGTCGCGCCATCTCGCCCCCCACCCCGGCTCGACCTGGGCCAAGGGCCCGGAGGCCCTCGACCTCAGCCTCCCGCCTCGCAAACTGGTCGACGAGGTGCTGCCCGACGAGTTCCCGCTCAGCCTCTTCTACGAGGCGCTGGGCAAGAAGCTCCGCAAGGTCATCGAGTCCACCCGTGGCATCACCGCCACGGCCCCCGCCGCCAGCGCGGCGTGAGCGCGGGGGCGCGGCGCGGCATGATGGGACCCGACGAGGAGGCGAGCACCATGAGCACCACCACCCCCCGGGGCCCCGGCGACGGCGGCCCGCTGGACGGCGCGGTCGTCGCGGTGGCAGGCGCCGGCGGCGCCGCCGGCCACGCCGTCCTGTTGCGCCTGGCCCAGGCCGGCGCCACGGTCGTCGCGGCCGACGCGGACCCTCAGCGGCTCGCCGCCGGCGTGGACGCGGCCCGGTACGCCCACGGCGGCGCCACCGTGGTCGGCGACACCGTCGACCTGCTGCACCTGGCGGCCACCCGCGAGTGGACCGCCAAGATCCTCAAGGACTTCGGGCGCGTCGACGGTCTCGTCCACCTCGTCGGCGGCTGGCGCGGCTCGGCCACCTTCGCCGAGACCGACCTCGCCGACTGGGACCTCCTGCACGACCTGCTGCTGCGCACGGTCCAGCACACCTCGCTCGCCTTCGAGGCACCGCTCGCCCGCGCGGGCAACGGCCGTTACGTGCTGGTGAGCGCCGCCGGCGCCGCCCGACCCACCGCGGGCAACGCCGCGTACGCCGCCGCCAAGGCCGCCGCCGAGGCCTGGACCCTGGCCCTGGCGGACGGCTTCCGCAAGACCGCGGACGCCGGCCCGCTGGGCGCCGCCGCCACCATCGTCGTCGTCAAGGCCCTGGTCAACGACGCGATGCGGGCCGAGCGGCCCGGGCACCGCTTCGCCGGCTTCACCGACGTCCGCGACCTGGCCGAGTCGATCTGTCAGCTCTGGTCCAAGCCCACCGAGGAAGTGAACGGAACCCGCCTGTGGCTCACCCGTCAGCCCTGACCGCCACCACCGACGCCACCCGCCACCACGACCCGGAGGTGCGCGGCTTCGCCAGCGACAACTACTCCGGCGTCCACCCCGAGATACTGGCGGCCATCGCGCTGGCCAACGGCGGCCACCAGCCCGCCTACGGCGCGGACGCCTACACCGAGCACCTCCAGGACGTGTTCCGGGCCCATCTGGGCCCGCTCGCCGAGGCATACCCCGTCTTCAACGGCACCGGCGCCAACGTCGTGGCCCTCCAGGCGCTCACCGACCGGTGGGGCGCCGTCATCACGGCCGAGACCGCGCACATCCACACCGACGAGTGCGGTGCGCCCGAGCGCGTCGGCGGCCTCAAGCTGCTCACCGTGCCCACCCCGGACGGCAAGCTCACCCCCGAGCTCATCGCCCGCCAGGCGTTCGGCTTCGACGACGAGCACCGCGCCACGCCCCAGGTCGTCTCGATCACCCAGACCACCGAGCTGGGCACCCGCTACACCCCGGACGAGATCCGCGCCGTCTGCGAGTTCGCGCACGAGCACGGCATGACCGTCCACCTGGACGGCGCCCGGATCGCCAACGCGGCCGCCTCCCTCGACCTGCCGCTCGCCGCGTTCACCACTGACGTCGGCGTCGACGTGCTCTCCTTCGGTGGCACCAAGAACGGCATGCTCCTCGGCGAGGCCGTGGTGCTCCTCACCCCCGGCGTGGCCCGCCGGATGCGCCACGTCCGCAAGCTCTCCATGCAACTCGCCGCCAAGATGCGCTTCGTCTCCGCGCAGTTCGAGGCGCTGCTCGCCGGCGATCTGTGGCTGCGCGGCGCCCGGCACGCAAACGCCATGGCCCGCCGGCTCGCGGAGGGAGTGCGCGAGGTCGACGGGGTGCGGATCCTCCACCCGGTGGAGTCCAACGCGGTGTTCGCCCGCCTCCCGCACGACGTGAGCGAGCGCCTCCAGAAGCGCTACCGCTTCTACTTCTGGGACGAGGCCGCGGGCGACGTCCGCTGGATGTGCTCGTTCGACACCACCGAGGAGGACGTCGACGGCTTCCTCGCCGCCCTGCGCGAGGAGATGGCGCGTTAGGGCCCGCGCCGGGTGTGCTCCGCGCCGCGCACGGCGCGGAGCACACCTCGCGCGCCGCTCAGAGCGCGTGCGCCGGCGGCGGCGCCGTGCCGCCCAGGTGCGCCGGCAGCCACCACGCGTCCTCCGCGTTCCGCGGTGTGGCCGGATAGGCGCGCTGGGCGGCGTCGAGCAGCTCCTGGACGCGCTCCCGCAGCCGGTCGGAGACGGTCGCCGCCGGCTCGTCCGGGTCGGCCGCCATCGGCGAACCTATCCGGATGGTGATCGGGAAGTGGTTGCGCCGCAGGTCACGCTTGTGGCCCTTGGTCCACAGCCGCTGGGTGCCCCACAGGGCCACCGGCAGGATCGGCACCTGTGCCTGCTGGGCCATCCGCGCCGCGCCCGACTTGAACTTCTTGAGCGTGAAGGACTCCGAGATCGTGGCCTCCGGGAAGATCCCCACTATCTCGCCGTCCCTGAGAGCCTTCAGCCCGTGTCGGAAGGCCGCCTCGCCCTGCGCCCGGTCCACCGGGATGTGCTTCATGGCCCGCATCAGCGGGCCCGAGACGCGGTGCTTGAACACCGACTCCTTGGCCATGAACCGAACCAGTCTGCGGGCCGGGCGGGCCGCGAAGCCGGCGAAGACGAAGTCCAGGTAGCCGATGTGGTTGCTCACCAGTACCGCCCCGCCGGTGCGCGGCACGTGCTCGCTGCCGGCGATGTCGAAGCGCAGGTCGAGCGCCTTGAACATCGTCCGCGCTGCGGCGATGACCGGCGGGTAAACGAACTCTGGCATGCGGAGGGCCCCTCTTCAAGTGCGTCGAACCTACGCCTGCGTAACTTGCGGCGCGGCCGAATCGTGCCCCAAAGCCGGGAGAATCGCCAGTCCCCCGGCGCGGCCGAGCCATCCGGGCGGGAATGAAACCGGACTCCGGCGCGCTGCCGCCGGGTGGAGGTGTCGTCGGGTGGAGCGGAGGGCGAGGCGACGATGAGCGAACCGGCAGAGCCCGTCCGGCTGGCGGCCGCCGACCTGGGCGCTGGCCCGCTGGGTGGGCGGGCCACGCTGGTGCAGTTCTCCTCCGCCTTCTGCCAGCCGTGCCGGGCCACCCGGCGGATCCTGGCGGACGTCGCGGCCATGGTCGACGGCGTCGCGCACCTGGAGATCGACGCCGAGGCCCGGCTCGACCTGACGCGTCGCCTCGGCATCTCCCGCACCCCCACCGTGCTCGTGCTGGACGCCGGCGGTCGGGTGGTACGGCGCGCCGCCGGCCAGCCGCGCCGGGCCGACGTGATCGCCGCCCTGGGCGCGGCGATCAGCGGCTGATCCACGGCCCGGTCGGACAATACGCACGTAGGCAAGGTCACAGTGCGACATGCTTGCCTGTGGGGGATACCCTTGGTTGTACTGGCCAGTAACAACCGGGTTGATCTTCCCATTGCCCCGTGTGCGGACCGATAGCAGTAGGAGAGCCGGCGTGAGCCTGAGGATCGTTGTCTGTGTGAAGTACGTGCCCGACGCCACCGGCGACCGGCGGTTCGCCGACGACCTGACCACCGACCGGGACTCCGTGGACGGGCTGCTCTCGGAGCTGGACGAGTACGCCGTCGAGCAGGCCCTCCGGATCTCCGAGGACGCCGACGACGCCGAGGTCACGGTCGTCACCGTCGGCCCCGAGGACGCCACCGACGCCCTCCGCAAGGCCCTGTCCATGGGCGCCGACAAGGCCGTCCACGTCGAGGACGACGACCTCCACGGCACCGACGTCATCGGCACCTCGCTCGTCCTCGCCAAGGTCGCCGAGCACGTCGGCTACGACCTCGTCGTCTGCGGGATGGCCTCCACCGACGGCGGCATGGGCGTGCTGCCCGCGCTGCTCGCCGAGCGCCTCGGCGTCCCCCAGGTCACCCTGCTCTCCGAACTCTCCGTCGCCGACGGGAAGGTGACGGGCCGCCGGGACGGCGACGCCGCAACCGAGCGCCTGCAGGCCGAACTGCCCGCCGTCATCTCCGTCACCGACCAGTCGGGCGAGGCGCGCTACCCCTCCTTCAAGGGCATCATGGCCGCCAAGAAGAAGCCCCTGGAGACCCTCGACCTGGAGGACCTGGGCATCGAGGCCGAGGAGGTAGGCCTCGCCGGCGCCTGGACCGCCGTCGAGTCCGCCGCCGAGCGCCCCGCCCGCACCAAGGGCGAGATCGTTACGGACGAGGGAGACGGCGGCAAGCGGCTCGCCGCCTTCCTGGCCGAGCACAAGTTCATCTGACGGCCGCCGCCGACGTCCACCCGCCGACCGCCCGCACCTTTCCGCTGGAGACGCGATTCCCATGGCTGAAGTCCTCGTCTACACCGACCACCTGGACGGCGCCGTCCGCAAGCCCACCCTGGAGCTGCTCACCCTGGCCCGCCGCCTCGGCGACCCGGTCGCCGTCGTCCTCGGCCCCGGCGCCGAGATCGCGGCCCCCCTGCTGGCCGAGCACGGCGCCGTGCGCGTGCTCACCGCCGACGCCCCCGAGTTCGCCGACTACCTCGTCGTCCCCAAGGTCGACGCCCTGGAGGCCGCCTACCGGGCCGTCTCCCCGGTCGCCGTGCTCGTGCCCTCCTCGGGCGAGGCCAAGGAGGTCGCCGCCCGGCTCGCCCTCCGCATCGGCTCGGGCCTCATCACCGACGCCGTCGACGTGACCGCGGGCGAGTCGGGCCCGGTGGCCACCCAGTCCGTGTTCGCCGCCGCCTTCACCACCACCTCCCGGGTCGCCAAGGGCACCCCGGTCATCACCGTCAAGCCCAACTCGGCCGCCGTGGAGGCGGCCCCCGCGGCCGGCGCCGTCGAGCCGCTCGACGTCGCCTTCGGCCCGCTCGCCACCGGCACCCGGGTCGTCTCCCGCAGCCCCCGCGAGTCCACAGGCCGTCCCGAGCTCACCGAGGCCGCCATCGTCGTCTCCGGCGGCCGCGGCCTGAACGGCGCGGAGAACTTCGCGCTGATCGAGGCGCTCGCCGACAGCCTCGGCGCCGCCGTCGGCGCCTCCCGGGCCGCCGTGGACGCCGACTGGTATCCGCACTCGCACCAGGTCGGCCAGACCGGCAAGACGGTCTCGCCGCAGCTCTACATCGCGGTCGGCATCTCCGGCGCCATCCAGCACCGCGCCGGCATGCAGACCTCCAAGACGATCGTCGCCGTCAACAAGGACGCCGAGGCGCCCATCTTCGAGCTCGCCGACTACGGCGTGGTCGGCGACCTCTTCGACGTCGTCCCGGCGCTCACCGACGAGGTGAAGGCCCGCAAGGGCTGAACCCAGCCCCCACGGGCCCGCGCGGCGCCCGCGCGTCACCCTCAGGTGACGGTCGCGGGTGCCGCGCCGCGCGTACGGCCGCGGAACCGGCCGCGTCGCCGCCGTCCAGGACCCGCGAGCCCCGGGCTCGCGGCGGCGTCCGACGGCCGGCTCGCCCGCCGGTCCAACTCGTGCCCCGGCACCGCAGGCGGCGGGCCGCTGCCGTCGTCCTCGTTGAGCCGGCCGATGGCCAGCCCGGCCAGCAGCTGGTAGTACTCCATGGTCTCCTCCGTCGGTTGACCGTTCGGTGATCCCCCCCTCGTCACCAGCGTCCGGCAGCCGCGTGACACGGCCTTTGCCCGCCGGTCAACGCTCGGCGTCGATCGGCTCGCCCGCCGTGAACAGGGCATGACGTGCGGACTGTTGTGTTTCCAGCCGGTCGCCGGTTAGCTTCTGTCCACCGAATTCTTCAACGTAATGTTGAAACGCGCGGGGCGGAGTGGTGCGGATGGCTCAGCGGACACCGGTGACGACCACCCTGACGGCGGCGGTCACCGCCGGCGTCGCCGCCTCCCTCGCCGACGTCGACGCCGACCTCGCCCGCCGCTATCCGGGTGACGCCGGCACCCGCCAGCCCGTGCACACCGTCTACGTCCCCGCCGACCGGTTCACCGCCGACACCACCCGCGAGTGGGGCGAACAGGCCCTCGCCCTGCTCGCCGCGCACGCCCCGGACGCCGCCTCCCTCGCCGAAACGCTCGGCCTCCCCGCGTCCCTGGCCGACCCCGTCCACCAGCGCGTCCTCGCGAAGCTGGGCGCCGAGCCCGTCGAGGACCTCAGGATCGACTTCGAGGACGGCTACGGCCCACGACCCGACGACGAGGAGGACGCCGACGCCGCCCGCGCCGCCCGGCTCGTCGCCCGCGCCACCGCCGACGGCACCGCGCCCCCGTTCGTCGGCCTGCGCATGAAGTGCCTGGAGGCCGCCGTCCGCGACCGCGGCATCCGCACCCTCGACATCTTCCTGACCACCCTGCTGGCCACCGGCCCGCTCCCCGCCGGCCTCGCCGTCACCCTGCCCAAGGTCTCCCGACCCGAGCAGGTCACCGCCATGGCCACCCTCTGCCGCGAGTTCGAGACCGCCGCCGGCCTGCCGCCTGGCCGGCTCGGCTTCGAGATCCAGATCGAGACCAGCCAGTCCATCCTCGGCCCCGACGGAACCGCCACCGTCGCCCGGCTGATCGACGCCGCCGAGGGCCGCGCCACCGCGCTGCACTACGGCACCTTCGACTACAGCGCCGCCCTCGGGATCAGCGCCGCGCACCAGGCCCCCGACCATCCGGCGGCCGACCACGCCAAGGCGGTCATGCAGGTCGCCGCCGCCGGCACCGGCGTCCGCCTCTCCGACGGCTCGACCAACGTCCTGCCCACCGGCGACACCGCCCAGGTGCACGCCGCCTGGCGCCTCCACCACGGCCTCGTCGGCCGCGCCCTGGCCCGCGGCTACTACCAGGGCTGGGACATGCACCCCGGCCACCTGCCCACCCGTTACGCCGCCGTCTACGCCTTCCACCGCGCCGGCCTCGACTCCGCGGCCGCCCGCCTCGCCGCCTACGCCGGCACGGCCGGGCACGGCGCCGCGGGCGGCCCGCCCCCCGCCGTGCTCGACGAGCCCGCCACCGCCCGGGCCCTCGGCGGCTTCCTGCTCCGCGGCCTGGACTGCGGGGCGCTCGACCTCGCCGAGATCACTGACCGTACCGGCCTGAGCCGCGCCCAACTCGCCACCCTGGCCGGCCGCCGGGGCGTCTGAACCCGGCCCCGGCGCCCGGGGCGTCGCGTAACTCACCATGATCCGACTGGACAAGCCGGGCCGGCACGGATCAGGCTTCCTGCCCATGACCACTGATCTTGTCGCCGCCGTCGACATCGGCGGCACCAAAGTCGCCGGTGCCCTCGTGGACGGCACCGGGGACCTGCTCCACCGCGTCCAGGGCCCGACCAGGGCCCGGGAGTCCGCGGAGAGCGTGTTGCGGTCCGTGACCGACGTCGTCGCCCAGCTGACCGAGCACGAGCTCTGGCCCAGGGCCGTGGCGGTCGGCATCGGCAGCGCCGGCCCGGTCGACGCGCGCAACGGCACGGTCAGCCCGGTCAACATCCCCGCCTGGCGCGACTTCCCGCTCGTCGACGGCGTCCGCAAGCTCACCGGCGACCTCCCGATCACCCTCGTGGGGGACGGCGCCGCCATCGCCGCGGGCGAGCACTGGGTGGGCGCCGCCCGCGGCCGTTCCAACGCCCTGTGCATGGTGGTGTCCACCGGCGTCGGCGGCGGACTGATCGTCGACGGCCGGCTCAGACCGGGGCCGACCGGCAACGCCGGCCACATCGGTCACATCAGTGTCGACTTCAACGGTGACCTCTGTCCCTGCGGCGGCCGCGGCTGCGTGGAGCGCATCGCCAGCGGCACCAACATCGCCCGGTACGCCCAGGCCGCCGGCTGGCGCCCGGCCGGGCCGGACGGGGACGCCACCGCCGCCGGCGTGGCCCGCGCGGCGGCCGCCGGCGACCCGATGGCCCTGGAGGCCTACGACCGGTCGGCCCGTGCCCTGGCCGCCGGCATCGCCGCCACCGCCACCCTGGTGGAGATCGAGACCGTCGTCGTCGGCGGCGGGGTGAGCCAGGCGGGCGAGGTGCTGTTCGGCCCGCTGCGCCGTGCCCTGCGCGAGTACGCCACCCTGCCGTACGTCAGCGACCTGGAGGTGGTGCCGGCGCAGCTCGGCACGGACGCCGGCCTGGTCGGCGCCGCGGCGGCCTGCTGGAGTGATCCGGATACGTTTTTGATCCTGGGGGAAGCGGGCAACTGACAGCAAGGGCGAAGAAGGAGGGGGATTAAGTGATCATCTGGCTGAACGGGGCGTTCGGCGCCGGCAAGACCACGGCGGCGCACGAACTCCTCCACCTGCTGCCGGGCAGCACGCTCTACGACCCGGACCTGGTCGGCGGGGAGCTGTGGAAGATGCTGCCCAAAGAGCGGTTGGCCCAAGTGGACGACGTCCAGGACCTGCCCGCCTGGCGGCGTCTTGTGGTGGACACCGCCGTGGCGCTGCTGGCGGAGATCCCGGGGCCGCTGATCGCGCCCATGACCCTGCTGGTCCAGCAGTACCGGGACGAGATCTTCGGTGGCCTCGCCGCGCGTCGGATCCCTGTCCAGCACTTCCTCCTCCGCCCCGACGAAACGTTTCTGCGGGCCCGGATAGACCAGCGCGCCGCCAGCGACGGCGACGCGGTGCGCAACTGGTGTCTCGGGCACCTGCCCCAGTACGACGCCGCGCTCGACTGGCTGAGCGCCGACGCGCACACCGTCGACACCTCGCGGTTGACCCCGCGTCAGACGGCGGAGCTGCTGGCCGACGCCGTCCGGCGCGGCGAGGGGGTCTGCCGGATCGTGCAGACGCCGCCGCCGCGTGCCCAGACGCTCGCCGCCGGCGTGCTGCTCTTCGACGACCGGGACCGGGTGCTGCTGGTCGACCCCACCTACAAGGCCGGCTGGGAGTTCCCCGGCGGCGTGGTGGAGCCGGGCGAGGCCCCGGCCCGGGCGGCGGTCCGGGAGGTTGCTGAGGAACTGGGCCTGCGGCTGACCGGCGAGCCCGCGCTGCTCGTGGTCGACTGGGAGCCGCCGACCGCGGCCCAGTTCGGCGGTCTTCGGCTGCTGTTCGACGGCGGGCGCCTGGACGCGGCGCGCTTCGACGAGGTGGCGCTGCCGGGCGAGGAACTGCGCGACTGGTGTTTCGCCACCGAGGCGGAGGCCGAGCAGCTGCTCTCGCCCAACCGGGTCGCCCGGCTGCGCTGGGCGCTGCGCGCCCGCGCCCAGGGCCGGGCGCTCAACCTGGAGGCCGGTGTCCCGGTCGGCGCCTGACCACGCGGCCCGTTCCGGCGGCCGGCCGCCTCCCGCGTCGAATCGCGACGCGTCACGGACCGCTCTAGCGTGACGGTGAAGGACCCCGCACGGGGCCCCTGGCACGAGCGGTGACCGCCATGCGCATACCGGAGTCCATAGCCGGGCCCGCGCCGGGCCTCCACGCCACCCCGTTCGGCGGTGACGAGCCGTCCGGCTGGGGCGTCCGAGCCGCGCTCGCCGCGTCCTCGGCCGTCCTGGCCCTCGGCCTGTCGATGCTGTTCGCCGGCGCCGAGGAACCGGCCGGGCCCCCGCAGCCGGCCGCCCGGCGGGACGCCGGACACGTGCCCTCCGCGCCCGCCGGCGTCGCCGCCGACCCGCTGCCGCCCGCCGAGCCCACCTGGCTCTCCATACCGGCCATCGACGTCGCCGCCCCGCTCTCCCGGGTCGGCCTCGACCCCGAGGGCTGGCTCGAATCGCCCCCGCCGGAGGCCGGAAACGTCGCCGGCTGGTACGACGGTGCCCCGCCGCCCGGCGCGGCCGGCGCGGCCGTTCTCGTCGGACACGTCGACAACGCCAAGGGGCCCGCCGTGTTCTACGGCCTCGGCGCCCTGCGCCCAGGCGACACCGTGGAGGTCACGCGCGAGGACCGGCGCACGGTGCGGTTCACCGTCTACGACGTCGCCGTCTACGACAAGGGGTACGTGCCGGAGGACGTCTACCGCCACGCGGGCGGCGCGGAACTGCGCGTCATCACCTGCGGCGGCACCTTCGACGAGGCCACCGGATACAGCGGGAACGTGGTGGTCTTCGCGCGCCTGACGGGCAGTCGCTGACCCGGACGGCGCAGCCCCCTCACCCGGCTGCCGCTCCCGGGCGGTGCCGCGCGGGACCGGTGCCTAACGTCGGCATCCGGGGCGACGCGCACCTCCCACGAAGGAGCCATTCCGATGACCACACCGCGAACCGCACTGGCCGCCGCCGGGTTGGGCGCGATCGTGCTCGCGTCGAGTGCGCCCGCCGCGCACGCGCTGGCACCGGCCCAGGCCGACACCTTCGGGTTCAGCCTCTCCCCGCAGTCGGTCACGCCGGGCGGCGCCGTCGACCTGACCGTCACCGGCTGCACCGAGTTCGAGGCCACCGCCGAGTCCGCCGTCTTCGACCGGGTCACCCTCGGCATGCCGGGGGAGACCCAGTCGGCCCGCACCACCGTCGACGCCGAGGCCCGGGTCGGCGCCCGGTTCACGGTCACCTTCGCCTGCGGCGCGGAGACGGGCAGCACCACCCTCACCATCGTCTCGCCCACCGCGTCGCCGAGTCCGACCGCGTCCACCACGACCAGCTCGACGACGCTGCCCACCCGCGGCGCCCAGGCCGGCGTCGGCGGCGGTTCCGACTCCGAGGACCCGACCATGCTGCTTTCCGGGGCCGGGCTCTGCATGGCCGCCGTGACCGCGGCCGTGGTCGTCATCAGGCGCCGTGCCAGCCGCCCTCACTGAGGGCCCCTCAGCCGCCGGTGGCCCCGGCTCAGCCCCTGGCGGCCGCCGCGTACCGGGCGAGGAACAGGGCCTCGGCCACCGACATCCGCTCCAACTCCTCGGGCGAGACGCTCTCGTCCACGGCGTGGATCCGCGCCGCCGGCTCGCTCAGACCGATCAGCAGGATCTCAGCCTTCGGGTAGAGCCCGGCCAGGGTGCTGGTCAGCGGGATGGAGCCACCCTGGCCCACCACGGCCATCTCCACCCCGTCGTACGCCTCGCGCATCGCGGCGGCCATCGACGCGTAGGCCGGGCTGGCGGTGTCGGCCCGGAACGGCTGGCCCTCGCCGGTGGCCCGCACCGTCACCCTCGCGCCCCACGGGGCCCTGGCCTTCAGGTGCTCCGCCAGCAGCTCGCTGGCCGCCGAGGCGTCCACGCCGGGCGGCACCCGCAGGCTCACCAGCGCCCTGGCGCTGGCCTGCACCGACGGGGTGGCCCCCACCACGGGCGGGCAGTCGATGCCGAGCACCGTCACCGCGGGCCGCGCCCACAGCCGGTCGGCGACCGACCCCGAGCCGATCAGCTCGACGCCGTCCAACACCCCGGCGTCCGCCCGGAACGCCTCCTCCGGGTACTCCGTCCCCGCCCACCGGCCGTCCCCGGCGAGACCGTCGACGACGGTCGAACCGTCCTCGTCGCGCAGCGAGTCGAGCAGCCGGATCAACGCGGCCAGCGCGTCCGGGGCGGCCCCGCCGAACGCCCCCGAGTGCAGGTTGCCCTCGAGCGTGTCCACCTGGACCCGCACCATGGCCATGCCACGCAGGATCGCCGTCACCGTCGGCTGACCGGCCCGGAAGTTGCCGGTGTCGCCGATCACGATCGCGTCGGCCGTCAGCAGCTCCGGGTGCTGCTCGGCGTACCGCTCCAGCCCGCCCGTGCCCTGCTCCTCGGAACCCTCCACGATCACCTTGATCCCCACCGGCACCCCGCCGTTGGCCCGCAGCGCGCGCAGCGCGAGCAGGTGCATCAGCACCCCGCCCTTGCAGTCCGCCGCACCCCGCCCGTACCAGCGGCCGTCCCGCTCGGTCAGCTCGAACGGCGGCGAGGTCCAGGCCGCCTCGTCCAGCGGGGGCTGCACGTCGTAGTGCGCGTACAGCAGCACGGTCGGCGCCCCCTCGGGCCCGGCCAGCTCGCCGTACACGGACACCGTCCCGTCGGGCGTCTCCAACAGCCGCACGTCGCCGAAGCCCTCGTCGAGCAGCGCCCGCGCTATCCACTCGGCCGCCGCCACGCACTCCCGGGGCGGGAACTGCTCGGCGTCGGCCACCGAGCGGAACGCCACAAGCTCGGCCAACTCCTCCCTGGCCCGCGGCATCAGGGCGGCGACGGTTCCGGAGATCACGGAGTGCTGCGGTCCTTGCGGCATGAGAGGCTCCTCGGGAGGGCGTGGCGCGGTACCCCCGCGAGCGTGGGGTGCGGGGTGTCGGGATGCCGCGATCATCCCACAGCCGGGGTCGGCGCACGGGGGATCGTAGGATGCCGTGCGGTGGTCGTAAGACGGGACGGGACGGGGAGCACAAGCACATCGTGAGCAGCGAGAACGAAGCCGGACGAGGGGTGTGGGACGTCGTCGTGGTGGGCGCGGGCCCCGGTGGAGCCTCCGCCGCCCGGGCCGCCGCCGAGACCGGTCGGCGGGTGCTGCTGCTGGAGAAGGCGGAGCTGCCCCGCTACAAGACGTGCGGCGGCGGCATCATCGGGCCCACCCGTGACGCGCTGCCGCCGGGCTTCGAACTCCCGCTCCAGGACCGGGTGCACGCCGTCACCTTCTCGCTCAACGGCCGCCTGGCGCGCACCCGCCGCTCCAAGCGGATGCTGTTCGGCCTGGTCAACCGGCCCGAGTTCGACCAGCGCCTGGTCGAGGCCGCGGTCAAGGCGGGCGCCGAGCTGCGCACCGGCGCCACCGTCACCCGGGTCGAGCAACACGGTCCCGCGGTGCCCGACCGGCGCACCGTCGCCGTCGTACTGGCCGGCGGCGAGACCCTGCTGGCCCGGGCGGTGGTCGGCGCGGACGGGAGCGCAAGCCGGATAGGGGCCCACGTCGGAGTGCGGCTCGAGCAGGTCGACCTGGGCCTCGAGTCGGAGATCCCGGTGCCGCCCGAGGTGGCCGGCGACTGGGCCGGCAGGGTGCTGATCGACTGGGGGCCGCTGCCGGGCTCCTACGGCTGGGTCTTCCCCAAGGGCGACACGCTGACCGTGGGCGTGATCTCGGCCCGCGGCGAGGGCGCGGCCACCAAGCGGTACCTGGAGGACTTCGTGGCCAGGCTCGGGCTCGCCGGGTTCGAGCCCAGCGTCTCCTCCGGCCACCTCACGCGCTGCCGCACCGACGACTCGCCGCTGTCCCGCGGTCGGGTGCTGGTGTGCGGCGACGCGGCGGGGCTGCTCGAGCCCTGGACCAGGGAGGGCATCTCCTTCGCGCTGCGCTCCGGCCGGCTCGCCGGCCAGTGGGCGGTGCGCATCGCCGAGGCCAACGACGCGGTGGACGCGCGGCGGCAGGCCCTCAACTACACCTTCGCCATCAAGAGCGGCCTCGGCGTCGAGATGGGCGTCGGCCGCCGGCTGCTGTCCGTCTTCGCGCAGCGGCCCCGGCTGCTGCACACGGCGCTGGTCGGGTTCCGGCCGGCGTGGACCGTGTTCGCCCAGATAACCAGGGGCTCCACCACGCTGGCCGGCATCGTGCGGACCCACCCCGTCGCCCGCCGCACGCTGTCCGCCCTGGACCGCGCCGGACGCCCCGAGCCGGACGAGACACCGAAGGCGCCGGACCGGCCCGGCGCCTGACGCGCGGGGCGGTACTCCGCCGGGAGTACGTCGGGGGCCCACTGCAGGCGGACGCTCGGCGCCGCGCCGCCGGGCTAGCGTGGACGGGTGACCATCCACCGCGCGGCCCCACCCGACGCCGGGACGGCCGGGCCCCGGCGGGCCCGCCAGCTCGCGGCGCTCGCCGCGCTGCCCTGGCCGTCCACCGTCGCCGTCGCGCTGGTCCAGCTCGTCGGCTCCGGATTCGCCGCGCACGGCCAGCCGGACCGCGCCGACCTGGGCACCGTCGGCCAGCTGCTGCTCCTCGCCGGGCCGCTCCTGCTGCTCACCCGCCGTGCCCTGCCCCGGTTCGCCGCCTTCGGCTGCGTGACGGTGACCGTGGCCTACCTGGCCCTCGACCACCCCTACGGCCCGGTCTTCCTCAGCCCCGCCGTCGCCGCCTTCCACGCCGTGACCGCCGGGCACCGGCGGGCCGCGGCCGTCGCGATGGCGCTGCTCTGGGCGGGGGTGCTGGTCACCGCCGGCCGCTCCCTCGACTGGGGGCAGGCGGTCGCCGCGACCGCCTGGATGGTGGCCGTGCTCGCGATCTCCGAGACCGCGCGGATCCGCCGCGCGCAGCGGGCCGCCGAGCGGGCCGAGCGGGTGGCGGCCGAGCGGCGCCGCGCCGACGAGGAGCGTCTGCGGATCGCGCGGGAGCTGCACGACGTCCTCGCCCACAGCATCTCGGTGATCAACGTGCAGGCCGGCATGGGGCTCGCGCTGCTGGACTCCGACCCCGAACAGACCCGCGCCGCGCTGGCCACCATCAAGTCCGCCAGCCGGGAGGCGCTGGGGGAGGTGCGCCAGGTGCTCGACACGCTCCGCGCGCCAGGCGCGGCACCACGGGCTCCGGCCCCCGGCCTCGACCGGCTGCCCGACCTCGCCGAGCAGGCCGCCCACGCCGGGCTGCGCGTCGAGACCAGCACCGAGGGCACCCCCGCGCCGCTGCCCCCGGGCGCCGACCTCGCCGCCTTCCGGATCGTCCAGGAGGCGCTGACCAACATCGTGCGGCACTCCGGATCCCGCGCCGCCCAGGTGCGGCTGCGCTACGCCCCCGGCCTGCTGGACATCAGGATCGACGACGAGGGGCCGGCCACCGGCTCCGGCGCCGGCACGGGCAACGGCCTGATCGGCATGCGCGAGCGGGCGGCGGCGCTCGGCGGCACCGTGACGGCCGGCCCGAGACCGGACGGCGGCTTCCGTGTCGACGCCAGGCTGCCCCGCGCCGCGCCCGACCAGGCGACGCCGCCCGACCACCGGGAGACCACGTGATCCGCGTCCTGCTCGCCGACGACCAGGTGCTGGTCAGGGCCGGCTTCCGCGCCCTGCTCGACGCCCAACCCGACGTCACCGTGGTCGCCGAGGCGGCGGACGGGGACGAGGCCGTCGCGCTCACCCGCCGGCACCGGCCCGACCTCGTCCTGATGGACATCCGGATGCCGGTGCTCGACGGCCTCGCCGCCACCCGCCGTATCACCGGGGAACCGGAACTCGACGGGGTGCGGGTGGTGATGCTCACGACGTTCGAGCTCGACGAGTACGTCTTCGAGGCCATCCGCTCCGGGGCCTCCGGCTTCCTGGTGAAGGACACCGAACCCGACGAACTGCTGCGCGCCGTGCGGGCCGTGGTCGCCGGCGACGCGTTGCTGTCGCCCGGCGCCACCCGCCGGCTGATCGCCGAGTTCGCCGCGCGGTCCAAACCGCCGGCCGGTGCCGTGAGCCTCACCGAACTCACCGAGCGGGAACGGGAGGTGATGGCGCTGGTCGGCATCGGCCTGTCCAACGAGGAGATCGCGCGCCGGCTCGTCGTCTCGCCGCTCACCGCCAAGACCCACGTCAGCCGGGCCATGGTGAAGCTCGGCGCCCGCGACCGGGCGCAACTCGTGGTGCTGGCCTACGAGTCGGGTCTGGTGCGCCCCGGCTGGCTGGGCTGAGCCGCCGCCTTGCGCCGCACGTACAGCTGCTTGCGCACCTTCGCCACCACCGTGCCGTCGGCGGCGGCCACGGTGCAGTCGAACCACGGCAGCGCCCTGCCGCCGTCGGCGGTGGCCGCCCTGATCTCGGACACCCGGTCCTCGGACACCTCGAACTCGACGAACACGTGGCCGCGGCCGGGGGAGACGTAGTCGATCTCCGCGGCCTTGTCCCACACCACGTAGCCGGGGCCGAGCCGGTGCAGCACCAGCAGGGCGAAGAACGGGTCGCACATCGAGTAGAGCGAGCCGCCGAACTGCGTCCCGAAGTAGTTCCGGTTGAACCGCCCGAGCCGCAGCATGACCCGGGCGCCGCTCCAGTCGTCCGAGATGTCGAGCACCCTGATCCCGGCGGACCGGTAGGGCGGCCACCAACGCATCAGACGCCGCAGGGTCCTCGGACTGAGAGAACGTGCCATGGCGCGAAGCTACCACGCTGGTTACTGGATAGTAACAACGGGTCCGGCGCGGGAATCAGCCCGACTGGATCGGCCGCCGCGCCAACTGGGCCGTCGCCGCGGCCACCGCCGCGAGCAGCGCCACCGTCGTCATCGCCGTCGCCAACGAGAACCAGTCGGCGAGGAAGCCGATGGCCACCGGGCCCAGCAGGAACCCGCCGTAGCCGAGCGTCGAGGCGGCGGCCACCCCCCGCGGGCCGGCCAGCGCCCCGGCCCGGGCGATGGCCACCGGGAAGATGTTCGCCAGCCCGAGGCCCGTGATCACGAAGCCCAGCAGCACCAGCCACACCGTCGGCCCCCACGCCCCCAACAGCATCCCCACCGCGGCCGTGCCGCCACCCGCCACCAGCGCCCGGGTCTGACCGAGCCGCTCCAGCAGCGCGGAGCCGGTCAGCCGGCCCACCGTCATGGCCATCGCGAAGACCGAGTAGCCCGCCGCCGCGAGCCCCACGCCCGCGTCCAGCGACTCCCGCAGGTGCAACGCGCTCCAGTCCGCCAGCGCGCCCTCGCCGTAGGCGGTGCACAGCGCGATCAGACCGAGCACCAGCACCAGCCAGCGCGCCCCCGCGCCGCCCGCCCCCGGCCCGGCCGTCGCGTCGTCGGGTGCCGGCCCGCGCGGCGCCGGCGCGGCCAACAGGGAACGCGCCGCCAGCGCCGCCACCGCCACCCCGAACACCGCCAGGGCGCCCAGGTGGCGCGCCGCGCTCACCTGCCCGGCCACCAGGCCACCGAGCCCGGCACCCACCATGCCGCCCAGGCTGTAGGCCGCGTGGAAGCTCGGCATCACCGGCCGCCCCAACGCCGCCACCACGTCCACCGCGGCGCTGTTGGCGGCCACGTTCAACGCCCCGAAGCCCGCCCCGAAGACCAGCAACACCAGGCCGAGCACCAGCGGCGACCGCGCGTGCGGCGGCAACGCGACGCTCGCCGAGAGCACCACGGCGGCGCCCACCGTCACCGGATGCGCCCCGAACCGCTGACACAGCCGCCCGGCCAGCATCATGGTGACCACGGCCCCGACCGAGACCCCGAGCAGCGCCAGGCCGAGCGCGCTCGACGACGCGCCCGTCTGCTCCTTCACCGCCGGGATGCGCACCACCCAGCCCGCGAACACGAAACCGTCGAGCGCGAAGAAGACGGTCAACGCCGCCCTGAGACGACGCGCCCCCGGCTCCACCACCACCCGAGGCGCCACCCCCCGCCGCACACGCGAGGTCGACACGGCCCTGCGTTTGTTCATCGGAGGCACAAAGCCAGAATAGGGGCGTGACCCACCCCCGTACCAGGCTCGAGAGGGGCCGGAACGTGCTCGGCCCGGCACTCGAGCTCGTTCACACCGGGCGCGCCCCGACCCGCGCCGTCCTCACCACCGAACTCGGCGTGACCCGCGCGACCGCCGGCGCCGTCGCGAGCGAGCTCCAGAGCCTCGGCCTGATCACCGTCGACGCCCGCCCCGGCGCCGGGGCCGGCGGCCAGGGCCGCCCCTCCCACCGGCTGGCCATCGCCGACGACGGTCCCGTCGCCCTTGCCGCACAGGTGCACGCCGACGGCTTCCGCGCCGCCCTCGTCGGCCTCGGCGGCCGCATCGTCGCCACCGCGCCCGCCTGCGTCACCGTGGCCGCCGACCCCGCCGAGGTCATCGGCGACGTCGTCGAGGCCGGCGCCCGGCTGCTCGCCGAGACCGGCCGCCGGTGCGTGGGCGCCGGCCTCGCCGTCCCCTCCGCGGTCGCCGAGCCCGACGGCACCGCCCTCAACCCGCTGCACCTCGACTGGCCGGCCGGCGCCCCGGTCCGCCACATCTTCAACGACTGTCTCGCCGAGGCCGGCATCGCCGCCGCCGGCCACTGCGGCAACGACGTCAACCTCGCCGCCCTCGCCGAACACCGGCACGGCGCCGGCCGTGGCGCCCGCCACCTGCTGTGCGTCGCCACCGGCCACCGGGGTGTCGGCGGGGCGCTCGTCGTCGACGGGCGGCTGCACACCGGCAGCGCGGGGCTAGCCCTGGAGGTCGGTCACCTCACCGTCGACCCCCAGGGGCGACCCTGCCACTGCGGCGGCCGCGGCTGCCTCGACGTCGAGACCGACCCGCTGGCCCTGCTCGAGGCCGCCGGCAGCCGGCCGGGCCCGCAGGGGTCGCTCCTCGACCAGGCCCGCGACCTGATCGCCACCCGCTACCCGGACGACCCGGCCGTCCGAGCCGCTGCCCACACCGTCATCGACCGCCTCGGCCGCGGCCTGGCCGCCCTCGTCAACATCCTCAACCCCGACCGGATCATCCTCGGCGGAGTGCACGGCGCCCTGCTCGCCGCGGCCCCCGAGCGGCTCGGCTCGGTCGTCGGCGACCACAGCCTCTGGGGCCGCTCGGGCGACATCCCCATCACCCCCTGCGTCCTGGGCCACAACAGCCTCGTCGGTGCCGCCGAACTGGCCTGGCAACCCGTGCTCGACGACCCACTCACCACCCTGGCCGGGTGAGCCGGCCGCCCGTCACGCCTCCCGGCCCGCCCCGACCTCGCGCCCACCCCCACCACCGACCCGCATCGGCGGCAACAGCGCCGACACCGCCCGCCGCCACGGCTCGTCCGCCGCCAGGTCGTACGGATCCGGCGTCACCGGCACCTGCAACCTGACCACCGGTCCCGCACCCAACCGCGCGAAGCCACGCCCCGGCGGCACCCACCCCACCGGCGAGCCGCACGGCGGCGCCCCCAGCACCGCCGCCGCCTGGACCGCCGCCACCGCGCCCAACACCACCCGCGCCCGGGTGCACGCGAACACCGCGCCACCCAACGCGCCGAGACCCTCGAGCTGCTCCCCGAGCACCACCGTCACCCCCACCGCCCGGCCGTACCGCAACGGCACCTCCAACAGCGCCGACGGGTCGGGACCGCCAGCCAGCCGCGCCAGATGACCGAGCAGCGCCGGCCGGTCGACCACCACCCACAGCGCTCCACCCACCGCCGCCGACCGCCCCCGCCCCGCCGCCGACAGCCGCCGCTCCGTCTCCCGCGCCACCCACCGGAGCGCGTCGCCCCCGCCGCCGGGGCCCGACTCCACCCCCGCCACCCCGACCCGCCCCGCGAAACACCCGAACTGCGCCTCGCCGCCGCCGTCCACCAGCAGCACCTCGTCGCGCTCGAGCGCCTGCAACACCACGGAACGCAGCAAGGACGTCACCCCGGACCCGGGCGCCCCCGCCACCAACAGATGCGGCTCACCGGCGCGCGGCCCCGTCCGCCACACCACCGGCGGCGCCGCCACCAACTCCGCGTACTCGGCGCCCCCGCGCACCGGCACCCGGCGGTCCACCACCGCCTCGTCCGTGAAGCCGAGCACCGTCTCGCCGGCGCCCACCACGAACCGCTGGGCCCCGATCCCCGCCGGCAGCGGGGGCAGCGCCACCACCTCCAGCTCGTTGCGCTCCTCGTCCCACCGGAAGTGGTACTCGCGGTCCCGCCCCGCCTTGCCGACCAGCACCCCCTCCACCCGCTCCCGCGCCGCGTGATCCCCGTCGGGGAAGAACGCCGGGTACGCCAGCCGCAGCATCTCCAGCCGGCCGTCCGCGCCGAAGCCGGACGCCAGGAAGCATCCCCGCCACGACCCGCCGGGCGCGTAGAGTCCAGGCCCCGAGGGGTCGGGCGCGGTTCCGAAGTACGGCACCAACGCCTCGTAGATCAAGGTGAGCCGGGCCCCGGCCGCCGCCCGCTCCGCCTCGGCGCGCCCCCCGTCCCGCACCCCGAGCACCACGACCGCCGCCAGCAGCCCGCCACCCGCCAGCCAGGCGCCGTAGGGCAGCAACGGCACCACCAGCGCGCCCGCCACCACCACGAGACCCACGGGGACCCGGCGCTCCCGGGGGACCCGGGCCCACCGCTCGCGCGCCGCCGTCACCAGCCGCCGCAGACCGCGCGTCACCACCCGTAGCGGGCGCCTCGACCCGCCCACTACAGCGTGATCCCGCCCAGCAGGTTCGCGATGCTGGCGCCGCCCGCCGCGATGCTGGGCGCCACCGCCGTGCCCGACAGGTAGAAGCCGAACAGCGCGCACACCACCGCGTGCGAGACCTTCAACCCGTCCTTGCGGGAGAAGAGGAAGACGATGACTCC
This sequence comes from Streptomyces sp. NPDC127098, assembly GCF_042722465.1. NCBI lineage: Bacteria > Bacillati > Actinomycetota > Actinomycetes > Kitasatosporales > Streptomycetaceae > Streptomyces > Streptomyces sp. NPDC127098. Next base: position 75,623 of record NZ_JBHXFJ010000013.1, on the reverse strand, counting down.
CAGCAGGACGACACCCGAGATGGAAAGGATCATGAGCACTCCACACGCGACCGAGCGGCCTTCACGGTAAGCACTCTAAGGATCACAAAGGGTGATCATTGCTCGACAGGCGCATAAGGGTGAAAGTGTCGGATGTCCGTCCGCGCCACCCTCAACGACCCGACCACGAGGGGCGATGCGGTGCGGGACCGCTCACGGACCTCGGTAGGCTTGCCTTCGGTCGAGGGCAAGAAGGAGCAAGGACGATGGCAGAGAGTGCGCAGCCGTTGTCGCCGCGGGCCAGGCTGGCCGTGACGGCGGGAAAGGCGGCGGCGGCGGTGTCGCGGGCCGCGGGCCGCGGCAGCGGATCGGTGATCGGCGGCAAGGTCGCCCTCAGAGTGGATCCGGATCTGCTGGGCCGGCTCGCCGGCCATCTCGACGTGGTGCTGGTCTCGGCGACCAACGGCAAGACCACCACGACCCGGCTCATCGCCGAGGCCCTGCGCGCCGCCGGCGAGGTCGTCTCCAACGCGCTGGGCGCCAACATGCCGGCCGGCATCACCTCCGCCCTGTCAGCCGGCGCCCACGCCAGGTTCGGCGTCATCGAGGTCGACGAGAAGTACCTCGCGGGCGTCGCCAGGGACGTGTCCCCCAAGGCCATCGCCCTGCTGAACCTCTCGCGCGACCAGCTGGACCGCGCGGCCGAGACCCGGATGCTCGCCGAGCGCTGGCGGGAGGGCCTCCAGGGTCTCAAGACCACCGTGATCGCCAACGCGGACGACCCCCTGGTCGTCTGGGCCGCCTCGTCGTCCGGCCAGGTCGTCTGGGTCGCGGCAGGCCAGGAGTGGAAGGACGACGCCTGGTCGTGCCCCGCCTGCGGCGGCGTGCTCCAGCACCACGGCGACGACTGGCGCTGCGGCGAGTGCGGCTTCGGTCGCCCCACCCCCACCTGGGTCCTCTCCGGGGATCACGTGCTCGACCCGAACGGCTCCGCCTGGCCCATCCAGCTCCAGCTGCCGGGCCGGGCCAACAAGGCCAACGCCACCAGCGCCGCCGCCGTCGCCGCCACCTTCGGCGTCGCCCCGCAGGTGGCCCTGCAGCGCATGCAGGCCGTCACCGCGGTCGCCGGCCGCTACGACGTGGTCTCCTTCCAGGGGCGTGACGTCCGGCTGCTGCTCGCCAAGAACCCGGCCGGCTGGCTGGAGACGTTCTCGCTGATCGACCCGCCGCCCGCCCCGGTGGTCCTCTCGGTCAACGCCCGCAGCGCGGACGGCACCGACACCTCCTGGCTGTGGGACGTCGACTACACCAGGCTCGCCGGCCACCCCGTCGTCGTCATCGGCGACCGGCGCCTGGACCTCGCCGTCCGCCTCGAGGTCGCCGCTGTCGACTTCCGGGTCTGCGAGACCTTCCAGGAGGCGCTCCAGCAGCTCCCGCCGGGGCGCGTCGAGGCCATCGCCAACTACACGGCCTTCCAGGACCTGCGCCGGATCGTCGGCAACTGACCCACCCGAAACCCCGTACAGGCACCTCACCAGGCAGAAGGAACGGCACGCATGAGCTCATCGACCCTGCGGGTGGTCTGGGTCTACCCCGACCTGCTCAGCACCTACGGCGACCAGGGCAACGTCCTGGTGGTCGAGCGCCGGGCCAGGCAGCGCGGACTCGCCGTGGAGCGCGTCGACGTCCGCTCCGATCAGCAGATCCCCACCTCCGGCGACATCTACCTCATCGGCGGCGGCGAGGACCGCCCTCAGCGCCTCGCCGCCGAGCGGCTGCGCCGGGACGGCGGCCTGCACCGCGCCGCGGAGAACGGCGCCATCATCTTCTCCGTCTGCGCCGGCTACCAGATCCTCGGCCACGAGTTCATCAACGACCTCGGCCAGCGTGAGCCGGGTCTCGGCCTCCTCGACGTGGTCAGCACCCGCGGCGAGGGCGAGCGCTGCGTCGGGGACGTCCTCGCCGACCTCGACGACGGGCTCGGCCTGCCCCAGCTCACCGGCTTCGAGAACCACCAGGGCATCACGCACCTCGGCCCCGGCGTCCGCCCCTTCGCCCGCGTCCGTGTCGGCAAGGGCAACGGCACGGGGGACGGCACCGAGGGCGCCTGGCGCGACACGGTGTTCGGCACCTACATGCACGGCCCGGTTCTCGCCCGCAACCCCGGGATCGCCGACCTGCTGCTGCGGCTCACCCTGGACGTCCGCGCCCTGCCCCCGGTCGACGACCGCTGGTATGAGGCGCTGCGCGCGGAGCGTATCGCCGCCGCCACCCAGGCGGCCTGACGGACACCCTGGCCGTCGCCCCGGCCAGGGCGTTCCCTATCGTTGTTCCGCGGGGGCGCTGCGAGCGGGAGTACACCGGAGATGGAACACGACGGCCACGGATCGGGCATGGACCTGCCGCCGTTCACGCTCTCACGAGCGCTGGAACTCGGCGGCGACCCGGTCTTCCTCATCGGCTGCCTGGCCGCCCTGGCCCTCTACGGCTGGGGCGTGCTGCGGCTCGCGCGCCGGGGTGACCGCTGGTCGCACGGCCGCACCGTCTCCTTCGCCCTCGGCGTCGTCTCCATCGCCGCCGTCACCTGCACCGGGCTCAACGACTACGGCATGGTGCTGTTCAGCGCCCACATGCTCCAGCACATGGTCATCAGCATGGTCTCCCCGATCCTGCTGCTGCTCGGTGCCCCCGTCACGCTGTTGCTGCGCGCCCTGCCCACGGCGGGCCGTGGCCGCCGCGGCCCCCGCGAGATCCTGGTCCGGCTCCTGCACAGCCGCTACGTGAGCGTGGTGACCAGCCCGCTGTTCACCATCACGCTCTTCGTCGCCAGCCTCTACGGCCTCTACTTCACGCCGCTGTTCGACTTCCTGATGGGCTCGCGCGTCGGACACCTGGCGATGATGCTGCACTTCCTCGCCGTCGGCCTGGTCTTCTTCTGGCCCATCATGGGCGTCGACCCCGGGCCGCACCGGCCGAGCCACCTGATGCGGATGCTGGAGCTCTTCGCCACCATGCCGTTCCACGCCTTCTTCGGCATCGCGCTGATGATGGCCTCCGAGCCCATGGTGGACACCTTCGCCGACCCGCCGGCGTCGCTGGGCGTCGAGGCGGTCGCCGACCAGTCGGGCGCCGGCGGCATGGCCTGGGCCTTCAGCGAGATCCCGACCGTCGTGGTGCTCGTCGCCCTGGTCATCCAGTGGTACCTGTCGGAGGAGCGCCGGGCCCGCCGTCAGGACCGCACCGCCGACCGCGACGGCGACCGCGAGCTCGAGGCGTACAACGCCTACCTGGCCTCGCTCCGCTCCCGCGCCTGACCGCGCGTCGCGGTCCAGCTCACCCCTGGCCTCCCGACGCGCCGCCCAGCGTCCGCCCCAGGAAGTCGAACGCGGCCTCCTGTGCCGGCACGTCGAAGCGGTGTGGCCCGTCGGCGAAGCGGAACGCGTAGCCCTCCGGGTGCCCGGACCGCTCGTACAGCTCCCGCAGCCTGCGGTGCGCCGTCCGCATGCCCTCGGCCGAGAACAGCGCGTCCCCGCGCAGGTACTGGACCTGCAGCGGGTCCGGGGCCCGACAGGCCGCGACCTCCGGCCAGTCGGCCACCCGCCCGAGGCCGGGCGGGAAGAGCATCCAACTGTGCGGCGCGACATGCCGGTCCAACATCTCGGCGAAGCCGCTCATCATGCCCACCACCACGGTGGCGGCGACCTCGTCGTGGACCGCCCGCAGCAGCACCGCCCGAGCCCCGCCCCCGGAGAACCCCACGCAGCCGACGCGCCCGGCGTCGACGTCCGGGCGCGACGTCAGGTAGCGCAGCGCCGCGCCGTCCTCGCGGAGGACGGTGCCGGCCACGCTGGTGCCGAGGAGCGTGCAGTACTTCGCGACCGTGTGCTCGTGGTCCCTGGCCACGACGTCGTACCGCTCCGGCAGGCTCGGCTCCCGCCACGCCACGTCCGCCGAGGCCGACCACGCGGCGACCTCGCGTCGTGCCTCGTCCGACTCCAGGTCCAGTTCGAACCTGCGGCTGCCCCACATGAACACGTCGTGCACCAGCACCACGAACCCGCGCCGGGCCAGCGCGTTGGCCCAGGCGCGACCGCCGTAGTAGGTGTCGCGCAGGGCCGCCAGCTCCCGGGGTGGCCCCGCGGGACCGTCCGCGATCTTCTCCCTGCCGTGGTACTTCACGCCCGCGTGCTCGTGCATCGCGACCACCCCGGGCAACGGCCCGACCGTGTCGGGACGCAGCACGAACGCCTCGGTGCGCGGCCCGTACCCCACCGACCAGGAGACCACCTCGCCGCGCAGCCCGTCCGCCCGCCAGGACCGCTCCACCCGCACCTCGCGCGGCGGCTCGCTCCGCCCGCCGTCGAGCACCCGCCGCACCGAGTCCCGGGTGGCCGGCCCGGGGGGCGCGGCGGGAAACAGCCCGTCCGCCAGCCGAGCCCGTTCCGCCCAGTCGCTGTACGCCCCGAGATGCGTGTACCGCCTGTTCACCCGAGCCTCTCCCCGCCTTCCCGCCGCGCCGGCGACGTGCCCACCTAACCGGAGCCACCGGGGGAACCGCCAGACGTTCGGTGGGCCGTCGTGATCACGGTCGGCCGTATTATCCAGTTATGGGCGAATATGGGGAGGCGGGATCAGGACTACTCGACGCCGCCGTCTCCCGCGGGGCGCGGGAGACCGGCGCCTCGGTCGTGCTGGTGTACGTGCTGCCGCCCGACGGCACCGCGCTGCGGCTCGCGGTGCTGTCCGGAGTCTCCCCGCGGATCGCGGCCCCCTGGGTCCGGGTACCGCTGACCGCCCCCATCCCGGTGGCGGACGCCGTCCGGGAGCGCCGCCTGGTGTGGCTGGGGAACCGGGAGGAGATGGCCCGCCGCTACCCGCGCCCGGCCCTGGTGCTGCCCTACGACTTCGCCCTGGCCGCGGCGCCGGTCGCCGAAGGCCCGACGCTCTGGGGCGGCCTCGTGCTGCTGTGGCCCGGCTCCCACCCGCCCCGCCTGACCGCCCGGGAACGCGGCGCCGTGCTCGACTGCTGCCACCATCTCGCGGAGCTCCTGCGACAGTCCGCCGCCCTCGGCCGCCCCTTCGCGCCGGCGCCGCGGCCCCGGCTGGTGGCCAGGCCCCGCACGACGGGCGCCGTCCCCGGCCCCGCCGAGGCCACCGCCGCGGTGGAACTCATCGAGCGGCTGCCGGGCGGCGCCTGCGCGCTCGACCTGGACGGCCGGTTCACCTACATCAGCGGGGTGGCCGCCGAACTCCTCGGCCGCAGCGCCCAGCGCCTGCTCGGCACGCTGCCCTGGGAGGCCCTGCCGTGGTTGGACGACCCCGCCTTCGAGGAGCGCTACCGGGCCGCGCTGATCAGCGGTCAACCCACCCGGGTCACGCTGCTGCGCCCACCGGACACCTGGCTCTCCTTCGGGTTCCACCCCGACCCCTCGGGCATCACCGTCCGCGTCACCCCGGCCGTTCCCGACCCGGCCGTCCGGGCCGAGTGGCGCCGGCGGCCCACGCCGCCCGCCGGGACGAGCGAGGCCACCGCCCTCTACAACCTGATGCACCTGGCGGCCTCCCTGACCGAGGCGGTCGACGTGCAGGACGTCGTCGACCAGGCCGACGACCAGATCATGTCGGCCTTCGGGGCCCAGGCCGTCGTCCTGATGACCGTGGAGGAGGGCAGGCTGCGGATCACCGGCTACCACGGATACCCCGCCGAGCTCATGGCCCGCTTCGACAACGTCCCGCTCAGCTCCGGGACCCCCGCCGTCCGCACCCTCACCAGCGGGGTCCCCCACTTCTACTCGACCTTCGCCGAGCTCAAGCGCGACTACCGCGAGGCGGTCCACCACGACGACAAGGCGGCCTGGGCCTTCCTGCCCCTGATCGCCTCCGACCACGTCATCGGCTCGCTCGTGCTGGCCTACGACAGCCCGCGCGTGTTCCCCCCGCAGGAACGCGCCGTCCTCTCCTCCGCGGCGGGCCTCGTCGCCCAGGCACTGGACCGCGCCCGCCTCTACGACGCCAGGAACCGGCTCGCCCTGCGCCTGCAGTCGGCGTTGCTGCCCCCCACCCTGCCCCACGTACCCGGTCTCGACGCCGCCGCCCGCTACCTCCCCGCCCTCCGCGGCATGGGCATCGGCGGCGACTTCTACGACCTGATCCCGCTGGACGGGGCCGTGGCCGCGACCATCGGCGACGTGCAGGGCCACGACGTGGACGCCGCCGCCATCATGGGACAGGTCCGCACCGCCGTGCACGCCACCGCGGGGGCGCCTCCCGGCGAGGTGCTCGCCCGCACCAACCGGCTGCTCACCGACCTCGACGCCGGCCTGTTCACCAGCTGTCTCTACGCCCAGCTCGACCTCCGCCGGAACCACGTCCAACTGGCCACCGCGGGCCACCTCCCGCCCCTGCTGCGCCACCCCGACGGCCGTACCGAGACCCTCGACCTGCCGCCGGGACTCCTGCTCGGCATCGACGCCCACGCCGAGTACCCGACCGTCGAACTCCCGCTCGCGCCCGGCACCGTGCTCGCCCTGTTCACCGACGGCCTGGTCGAGGCCCCCGGCGTCGACCTCGACGACGCCACGCTCGACCTGGCCGGCCAGCTCTCCCAGGACGGGGACCGCACCATGGAGTCCCTGGCCGACCGCCTCGTCAGCCACGCCGAGCGGTCCGCGCCGCGCGGCGACGACATCGCCCTGCTCCTCATCAGGGCCGGCCTGCCGCCCCACTGAACCGGACCACCCAGGCACCACCCTCCCGGGGCTCGGTCTCACCGTGGTTCCAACCGGTGCACGCGGTCGGCGATCCGCTCGGCCGAGGCGGCGTCCATGACGTCCACGACCGCCCCGTCGGCCAGGAACAGCACCCGGTCGGCGTGGGCCGCGGCGACGGGGTCGTGGGTGACCATGACCACCGTCTGCCCCATGGCGTCGACGACCTCCCGCAGCAGGCCGAGCACCGCCTGACGGGCGGCCAGGTCGAGGGCGCCCGTCGGCTCGTCGGCGAACACCACGTCGGGCCGGGTGACGAGGGCCCGGGCCAGGGCGACGCGTTGCCGCTGGCCGCCGGAGAGCTCGGCGGGGCGGTGGCGGAGGCGGTCGGTGAGGCCGGTGCGTTCGACGATGTCACGCAGCCAGGCGCGGTCGGGGCGGCGGCCGGCCAGCCGGAGCGGCAGCAGGATGTTCTCCCGCGCGGTCAGCGAGGGCACCAGGTTGAAGGACTGGAAGACGAAGCCGATCCGTTCGCGGCGCAGCAGCGTCAGCCGCCGTTCGCGCAGCGCCGTGAGCTCCGTGTCGCCGAGATGGACCGTTCCCGAGCTCGGGCGGTCGAGACCCGAGGCGCACCGCAGGAAGGTGCTCTTGCCGGAGCCCGAAGGGCCCATCACGGCCGTGAAGGAGCCGACCGGCAGGGTGAGGGAGACCCCGCGCAGGGCGTGGACGGTGCCGTCACCCCGGCCGTAGCGTCTCGTCACGTTCACGAGTTTCGCGGCGGCCGGCCGGTCGGTGAGGTCAGACGGTGGCATCGTGCGCGGTGTCCTTTCGGCGGGTACGGGTGGTGCCGAGCTGCGTGCGCCAGGCCGGCAGCAGCGCGGAGGCCAGGGTCAGGGCGAAGGCGCCGAGGGCCACGGCGAGCGCGTAGCCGGGCGGCCCCGCGACGCGGACGGCGCCGGTGAGCGCCAGGCTGGAGCCGGCGAGCGCGACCGTGGCCACCGCGCCGCCCAGGAGCAGCCCGCAGGCGCCGACGAGGGCGCTCTCCCACGCGGTCAGCGCGAGCACGTCGCGACGGGTGGCGCCGGCGAGCCGGAGGGTGGCGAACTCCTCGGAGCGGGCCAGGGTCGCCATCACCTGCGTGTTCGCCAGGGCCAGCGCGGTGAAGGCGGCGGTGAGCACGCCGAAGAGGTAGGCCGGCCAGGTCTCGGTCACGGCGTCCTCGGCGCCGGCCCGCTCCACCGCGGCCCGGTCGGCCACGGTGGCGGTGGGCCAGCGCCGGGTCAACTCGTCGAGCCCGGCCCGCAGTCGTTCGGTGTCCGCGTCGGGCGCCGCCACCAGGTAGACGGCGTCGAGCAGCGGGTCGGGGGAGTGGTCGAGCACCAGGGCGGCGGGCACCAGCAGGTCGGCGAAGCCCAGCGAGTGGTCGTAGCGGGCACCGATCGCCAGCTCCCGCTCGGTGCCGTCCGGGAACCGGAGCCGCATCGTGTCGCCGACCCGCCAGCCGTACTCGCCGGCCTGCTCGTCGCTGACCGCCACGGCGTCACCGGCGGCCACGCCACGCAGCTCTCCCTCGCGCACCCGGAGGTCGAGCACCTCGCCCACCCGCTCGTCCACCCCGAGCGCCGGGATCGGCACGCTCTCCGCCTCGTCGTTGTGGACGGCGGCGCGCAGCCAGGCCGTGGTGGTGGCGGAGGCGGTCGCGACCCCGGGGAGCCGGGCGGCCTCGCCGGCCAGGGCGGGCGGCAGGCCCACGGCGTCCTCCGGCAGGAGGACGTGCGAGGCGACCAGCCGCTCGCCGGCCCACTCCGCGGCCACGGACTGCTGCGTGGTCTGCATGAACAGGGCGGCCACCGTGAAGCCGGTCATCAGCACGATCGGCACCGTGGCGGCGGCGACCCGGCGGACCCCGGTGACGCTGTTGGCCAGCGCGAGGCGGCCGGTCCGCCGGGCCAGGAGCCGGATCACGAGACCGAGCGGCGGGATCAGCGGGCGGGTCAGCACGGGCGCGAGGAGCGCGGTGGCGACGAGCAGGGTCAGCACGCCGCCGAAGGCGAGCCCCGAGCCGGCCAGCCCGCCGAGCGTCACCCCGAACAGGACGAAGAGCGCGGTGAAGGCCAGGAACGCCAGGCCGACGAGGGCCCGGGAGACGGGGAGCAGCCGGGCGGGCGCCGCCGCCTCGGCGAGCGCCTCGGCCGGGCGCACCCGCGCGGCCCGGTGCGCGGCGGCCAGCGCCGCCAGCTGGGTGACGAGCACCCCGCAGCCGGCCGCGCCCACCAGCGGCCAGGGACCCACCACGACGTCCAGCCCCTCGGGAGCGACGCCGATCCTGACGAGTCCGCGGGCGAGCGGCTCGGCCAGCGCGGCACCCGCCGGGACCGCGAGGGCACCGCCGAACACGGCGACGAGCAGCGTCTCCCAGGCGAGCATCCGGCGGATCTGGCCCGGGGTGGCGCCCACGACGCGCAGCAGCGCGAACTCGCGGTGCCGCTGGGCGGTGGCGAACGCGAAGCCGCTCGCCATCACGAACAGGGCCACGAACACGGCCAGCGAGCCCATGCTGACGACGAACACGATGGTGTCGAGCAGCCGCAGGTCGCCCTCCGAGACCTCGGTGGCCCGGCTGTCGGTGAGCACCTCGATCCGCGGACCCGCGTCGACGGCCTCCCGGATCCGGTCGGCGAGCCGCGCCGGGTCGGTGCCCGGCGCCGGGAACACCGCGACGGCGTTGACCAGGTCGCCGGGCGGGGCGAGCCGCCGCGCCGTGGCGTCCGAGAAGAAGAGGGCGCCCTGCTCCTCGGTCAGCCCCCGCTCGGCGGAGGCGACGCCGCTGACCCGGTACGCGCCACGGCCCTCCGCCCCGGTGAGCACGGTGACCTCGTCTCCGGGGCGCAGCCCGCCCCGCCGGGCCGTCGCGGCGTCCAGGACGACGTCGCGCGCTCCCCGTGGCGCCTCACCCTCGCTCAGCGTGAACGGGGTGACCTCGGCGCTCGACCACGCGTGCCCCAGCGAGCGGGCGCCACGCGCCGGGCCCGCGGGCCGCCCGTCGGACCCGATCGGCTGGGCGTGGAAGGCGAGGTCCGGGACCGCGGCGGCCACCCCGTCGAGGGCGCCGATCCGCTCGACCAGGTCGGCGGGTACCAGCGGCCGCGGCACCGCGGCCGCCTCGGGATCGCCGAGGCCGGGCGGGTGGTCCCGCCCGTCGAGACCCAGCTCCGGGTTGCCCGCGACGACGACGGGCGCCGCGGCGAAACGGTCCGCCTCGTCGTGGTCGCGCAGCGCCGACTCGAGCAGCACCCCGGCCGCGGCGAGGAGCAGCAGGGCGAGCGCCACCGCCGCGAGCGACCCCACGAACAGGGACCGGCGGGTGCGCAGGGTACTCAGGGCAAACCGCAGCACGGTACGGGCCTTTCGGATGATCGTGCGAGTGGGACGCCGGCAGCCTGGCGCACCGGCCTGTCCGAACCCTGTCCACGCCCGGCGCGGAAGGCGCTCGCCCCGTGTGGTGCCATGACCGGCATGGAATTCCAACTGCTGGGCGACGTCGCGGTCCGGGACGGGTCCGGCCGTGCGCTCCCGGTCCCCGGTGTGCGCGTGCGGGCCCTGCTCGCCCTGTTACTGCTGCACGCCCCGTTCGCGGTCAGCGCCGGGCGCATCCTCGACGAGCTGTGGGCCGACGCCACCGCCAAGGACCCGGCCGCCGCCCTGCACACGGCCGTCGCCAAGCTCCGCCGGGCGCTCCGCGCCACTCCGCCGGGACCGCTGCTCACCGGTCCCGCCGGATACCGCATCGACCTGTCCGGCCACTCGTTCGACGTCGCCGGCTTCGAGGACGAACTGGCGCGCGCCAGAACGCTCGACGACCCCGCCGCACGCGCGGCGGCGCTGCGCGGCGCGCTGGACCGCTGGCCGGGCAGCCCGCTGGCCGGCCTCCCCGACCTGCCCTTCGTCACCGCCGAGCGGTCCCGGCTCGCGGAGCTGCGGCTGGCCGCGCTCGAGGACGGCGCCGCCGCCGAACTCGCCGCCGGCCCCGGGCCGGAACGCGCCGCCGCACTGGCCGGGGCGCTCCGGACGGCGGCCCGCCGCCACCCCGACCGGGAGCGGCTGCACGCCCTGCTCGTCCACGCCCTGCGCGCCTCGGGGCGGCAGGCCGAGGCGCTGGCGACCTACCGGGAGGTCCGCGCCGCGCTGCTCGACCGCCTGGGCATCGAGCCAGGCCCCGAACTCCGCGCCGCCCAACGGGCCGTGCTGGGCGACTCCGCCCGCCGCGCCCGGCCGACCCCCCGCTCCTCCACGGCCTTCCTCGGCCGCCGCACCGAGCTGGCTCGACTGACGGCCGGCCTGGCGGCCGCCCGGCTGACCACCGTGACCGGCCCACCGGGCGTCGGCAAGACCGCGCTCGCGCACGCCGCCGCCGACGCCGAACAACACCGGGGCGCCACCGTGTTCCGGGTCGACCTGGTGCCCTGCCCCCCGGAGGAGCTGCCCTGGACGGTCGCCGAGGCGCTGGGGATCGACCCCGGCGCCGCGCCGCCCCACCTACTGTTCGAGCGACTGCGCCCGGCCCTCGGCCGCGGCTCCCGCCCCCTGCTGCTGCTCGACAACTGCGAACACCTGCACGCCGAGGCCGCCGACCTGACGGCGCGCCTGCTGGCGGCCTGCCCTGGGCTGCGGGTGCTCGCGACCAGCCGGGAGCCGCTCGGCGCCCCCGGGGAGGCCCGCTTCGAGCTGTCGCCGATGACCGCGGCCGACGCCGTCCGGCTCTTCCACGACCGCCTCGGCCGGCTCTCCCCGTCGGCGGCCAGCGCCGCCGCGACCCCCGATGTCGACGCCGTGTGTGCCGCCGTGGACCGCATCCCCCTCGGCATCGAGCTGGTGGCGCCCAAGGCCACCACCTCCCCGCTCCCGGAGATCGCCCGGCGGCTGCGCGCGCACGGCGCCGTCCCCGGAACGCTGCGCGCCGCCATCGAGCTCGGCTACCGCCGGCTGACCGACCCCGAGCGGGCCGTGCTCCGCGCCGTCTCGGTCTTCACCGCCCCCTTCCCGACCGAGGCCGCAGAGGCCGTGACGGCACTCCCCGACACGGCAGCGGCGCTGGCCCGGCTGGCCGAGACGTCCCTGCTGCTGTTCGACCCGGCCACGGCCCGCTACCGGATGCTGCTCCCGGTGCGCCACTTCGCCCGCGCCGAACTGGCCGGCCACGACGAGGAGCCGGCCGTCCACCTCCGGCACGCCCGGTGGGTCGCCGAACTCGCCGACCACACCGCCGACCTGATGCGCGGTCCCACCAGCCGCGCCGCGTTCGCGACGCTGCGCTCGGTGTTCGCCGAGGTGTCGGCCTGCCTCGACCGCCTCGCGGACGGCGACCCGGGGCAACGACGCCTGGCCGGCCGGATCACCACCCGGCTCTCGCTCTACTGGCTGCTGTCCGGCCGCCGCGCCGAGGGCCACCGGCGCCTGACCGACGCGCTCGCCGCCGCCGACCCCGACGCCCCGTGGTACCCGGAGGCGCTGGCCTGGTGCGGCTGGCTCGGCGTCAACCTGCACGCCGCGGACGACGTCGACCTGTTGCGGCGCGCGGTGACCGCCGCCGTCGAGCGGACCGATCCGGCGGCGACCACCCTGGTCGGCGCGCTGGCGCTGACCGCGCACGTCCGGCAGGACCGGCTCGCCGAGGCCCGCGAGACGGCGGACCGCACCGCCACCGCCCTGGACGAGCGGCGGCACCGCTGGGAGACCGGGATCTGGCACCTGTTCCACGGCGAGCTCCAGGTCGCCGAGGGCAGCCCCCGAGCCGCGCTCGACTCCGCCACCCTGGCCGGCGAACTGCTGGCCGACATCGACCCGCACTCGACGGCGACCGCCGACCTCGTCGCCGGCATGGCCCACGAACGTCTTGGGGAGCGGGCCGCCGCCGTGCGCCGCTGGCAGCGGGCGCGCCGCGAACTCGCCGGGCTCGGCGCGGACCACGAGGCGTCCTACGCCACGGCCGTCCTGGCCTGCGCCGCCGTCGGGGACGCCCGCTGGGCCGACGCGGCGGCGCTCGCCGACGAACTGGCGGGCTACGCCCGCGCCAGCGGCGAGCACTTCCTCCTCGGCAAGACGGCCACGGTCCGCGCCCTGCTGGCGCGCCGGGCGCACCGCGACCACGACCTCGCGGAGCGGCTGCACCGCACCGCGATCGAGCACTACGAGGCCGACAACCGACCGGAGTGCGTCGCGCACGAGCTGGCGCTGCTCGGCGCGGTGGCCGCCGAACGCGGCGAACCGGTGGTCGCCCGGGTGCGGTGGGAACGGGCCCTCAGAACCGCAGAGAGGTCGGGCCGTGCGCACGCCCGCGTCCTCCCGCTGCGCGGCCTGGCCGCCCTGCCGGACCAGCCGGCCGCCGCCCACGACCTGGCCCGGGCGCTGCGGGAGGCACCGCCCCCGCGCATGACCGAGTGCCCCGTCCACCTGACGGTCGCCGACGACACGGCGCCGCTCTGACCGTGCGGATAGCCCGGGACCTGGTGGGTAGGCGCCCCGCCGGCGGGCCGGGCGCCCGCGGAGGAGGAGACGTTGGCATGGGATGGGTGAACCGCCTCGACCGGCGCGTGTTCGAACGGGTCGCCGCCGCACACCCGCCGGGCGTCCAGGCCGTGTTGCCGCGGCTCAGCCGCGCCGCCGACCACAGCCGGCTGTGGCTGGCCACCGCGGCGGTCATGGCCGCCACCGGCGACCGGACCGCCCGGCGCGCGGCGGTACGCGGCGTCGGCGCCCTGGCGCTCGCCTCCCTCGTCACCAACACGGTCATCAAGTACGTCAGCAGCCGAGAGCGTCCGCTCATCGACGCCGTACCGCTGGCCAGGCGGCTGAAGCGGCAGCCACGGTCCACGTCCTTCCCGTCGGGACACTCCGCGTCGGCGGCGGCGTTCGCCACCGGGGTCGCCATGGAGTCGCGGCGCCACGGCCTGCTCGTGGCGCCGGTCGCCGCGGCCGTCGCCGCCTCCCGGGTCTACGTCGGCGTCCACTACCCCGCCGACGTGCTGGCCGGCTGCCTGCTCGGCTCGGGGGCGGCGCTGGCGACGAGTCGCTGGCTGCCGCGCCGGCCCCCGGCCGGCGTGTCCCACCACCGGCGGGCGTCGGCGCCCGCGCTGCCCGGCGGCGCGGGGCTGGTCGTCGTGGTCAACGCGGGCGCCGGCTCGGGCTCCTCGACCGAGGGCGACCGGATACGGAAGCTGCTCCCCGGGGCCGAGGTGGTCGAGCCGGGACCCGACGAGGACCTGGCCGCGGTGCTCGCCGCCGCGGCCGACCGGGCGCGCGCCCTGGGTGTCTGCGGCGGCGACGGCACCGTCAACGCGGCGGCCGCCCAGGCGGCGGAGCGCGGCCTGCCGCTCGCCGTCTTCCCCGGCGGCACGCTCAACCACTTCGCGCTCGACACCGGCATCAAAGGGTTCTCGCAGACCGCCGACGCGGTCACGACCGGTGAGGCCGTCGGCGTCGACATCGCCCGGATCCGCCCCGCCCCCGGCGCGTCGGGCACCGACCGGTACTTCCTCAACACCTTCAGCCTCGGCATCTATCCCGAACTCGTCCGCGCCCGGGAGGAGTTGCGCGGGCGCACCCAGCTCGGGGCGTGGAGCAGGTGGCCGTCGGCCGCCGTCTCCCTGGTCCGCGTGCTCGCCACGGCCGAACCCTTCGAGATCGCGCTCAACGGCCGCCCCCAACGCCTCTGGCTGCTCTTCACCGGCAACGGCCTGTACTCCCCCGAGGGGTTCGCGCCCTCCCACCGCACCCAGCTCGACGACGGGCTGCTCGACGTGCGGACGGTCGCCGCCGACAAGCCACTGGGCAGGACCCGCCTGGCGCTCACCGCCCTCACCGGGACGCTCGCCTACTCGCGGGTCCACACCGCGGTCCGGCTGCCACGCCTCCGGCTGACCGAACTGCCCGACGGCGGCGCGATCGCCTACGACGGGGAGACAGCCGCCGCGCCGAGGGACCTGGTGCTCGACAAGCACCCCGAACCCCTCGCCGTCTACCGGCCGCTGTCCACCGACGAACTCTGAACGACCAGCGCACGCGCCCACCTGGTGGCATCCTCGACCACGAGGCGGCGCCCGCCGGGCGCCCGGGACGGAGGAGCCACCGATGCCCACCACACGGCACACGGTCACCGTGGAGCACGGCGACCGACGAGTCCGCGTCACGATCGGCGACCAGGTCGTCGCCGACACCCGCCGCCCCGTGCTGCTCCACGAGACGGGCCTGCCGGTCCGCTACTACGTGCCGCGCGACGACGTCGACATGACGCTCCTCGAACCGACCCCGACCCACACCACGTGCCCCTACAAGGGCACCGCCTCCTACTGGTCCTTCCACGGCGAGAACGGCCCACTGGCCGACGTCGCCTGGGAGTACCCCGACCCCCTGCCCGCCGTCGCCCTCATCCGGGACCACCTGTCCTTCTACGACTCCCACGCGGACATCCAGGTCCTGCCGGACTGACCGACCGGCCCGGCCAGGTGACGCCCCCGCAGGTTCTCGCCGTTGACGCTCCCCGTCGGGATGGACGCGCCAGGAGCCGCTCGAAGGCCGTCAACTCCGCGGCCCCGGCCGGCCGGCCGACCGCATCCGGTTCTCCGGCAGTGACGTGGCCCACATCCGCCGCCGACCGTGTCACATCCGGGGCGCTCCCCGGTGTCTGGAGGGCGGACGGGAACAGCGAGGGAGAACGAAGGAGTGGACATGACCGGGAGCACCGACGTCGTCGTCCTAGGCGGTGGGTACGCCGGGGTGATGGCGGCCAATCATCTGCGCGTCCGCGACGACGTGCGCGTCACGCTGATCAACCCGCGGCCGTCGTTCGTCGAGCGGATCCGGCTCCACCAGCTCGTCACCGGATCCGACGACGCCGTCGTCGACTACGAGTCGTTGCTGGGGGCGGGCGTCCGGCTGCTCGTCGACGCGGCCACGGCCATCGATCCGGCACGGCGCCGGGTGGCGCTGGCCTCGGGCGACACCGTCGGCTACGACTACCTCGTGTACGCCGTCGGCAGCCGTGGCGCGGCGCCGGTCGTGCCGGGCGTCGCCGAGTTCGCCCACTCGGTCACCGAGTTCGAGGACGCCCAGCGGCTGCGCGCCGTGGTCGACGCGGCGCCTCGCACGGCGCCGCTGACCGTGGTCGGCGGGGGACCGACCGGCATCGAGACGGCCGCCGAGCTCGCCGAGGCCGGCCGTCGGGTCACCCTGGTGTGCGGTGAGGTGCTCGGCCCCTACCTGAGCCCGGCCGGCCGCCGCTCGGTCGCCAGGCGGCTGGCCAGGCTGGGCGTGACGGTGCTCGACGGGCCGGGCACCAGGGCCACGGCCGTGCGCCGGGACGCGGTCGTGCTCGCCGAAGGGCGCGAGCTGCCCAGCGCCGTCACCGTCTGGACGGCCGGCTTCGGCGTGCCCGACCTGGCCGCCCGCAGCGGGCTGAGCACCGACGCGACGGGCCGGTTGCTCACCGACGAGACGCTGACCAGCGTTGACGACGCCCGCATCGTGGCCGCGGGCGACGCCGCCGCCCCTTCGGGCGTGCCGCCGCGCATGAGCTGCCAGGCCGCCATGCCGCTCGGTGCCCAGGCCGCCAACACGGTGCTGAGCCGGATCGCCGGCACCGAGCCCAGGGAGATCAGCCTGGGGTTCGTCGGCCAGTGCGTGAGCCTGGGCCGCCGGGCGGCGACCATCCAGCCGGCGCGCACCGACGACAGCGCGCGCCCGATGTTCATCGGCGGCCGGGCGGCCGCCGCGATCAAGGAGGCCGTCTGCCGGTCGACCGTCTGGGGGCTGGCGCGCGAGGCCCGCAAGCCGGGCTCCTACGTCTGGCTCAAGGGCGGCGGACGGCGGCGGGCGCTCGCGAAGGCCGAGGCCGGGGCCGGGGCCGGCGTCGCATGACCGACACCTCGGGCGAGGAGCACGCCGAGCGGTTCACCCTGCTGCGGCCGCTGCTGTTCACCATCGCCTACGAACTCCTCGGATCCGCGAGCGAGGCCGACGACGTGCTGCAGGACAGCTACCTGCGGTGGGCGAGGGTGGATCTCGACACCGTGCGGGACACCAGGTCGTACCTGGCGCGGCTCGTCACCCGGCAGGTGCTCAACGCACTGCGCGCCGGCGCCCGCCGGCGCGAGGAGTACGTCGGTCCCTGGCTGCCCGAACCCCTGCTGCTCGACGAGCACGACCCGTCGGCCGACGTCGTGCTCGCCGAGTCGGTCAGCACGGCGATGCTGGTGGTGCTCGAGACGCTGAGCCCCGAGGAGCGGGCCGTGTTCGTGCTGCGCGAGGTGTTCGGGTTCGGGTACGACGAGATCGGCTCCGCCGTGGGGAAGGCGACGGCGACGGTGCGGCAGGTCGCCCACCGGGCCCGGGCACACGTCCAGTCCCGCCGCAGGCGGTTCGAGCCGGTCGACGAGGCGGTGTCGACGCGGATCACCACCGAGTTCCTCGCCGCCGCGGCCAGCGGCGACGTGGGGCGGTTGATGGCGAGGCTGGCGCCGGACGTGGTCTGGACCGCCGACAGCGACGGCAAGGTCGTGGCGTCCCGTCAACCGGTGCGGGGCGCCGAGAAGGTCGCCAGGTTGATGATCGGACTGTTGCGCGGCGCGGGCCCGAGCGGCCGCGTCGAACCGGCCAGCTACAACGGGGGCCCCGCGATGGTCCTCTACCTGGGCGAGCACCTGGAGGCCGTGGCCACCCTCGACATCGCCGACGGCAAGATCACCCACTTCTACGTCATGCGCAACCCCGACAAGCTGGCGAACGTGTGGACGCCGAGGACGGTCGGCCGCTGACACGACCCCCGCCCCGCGCGGGGATCACGACAGGGGGCTGGCGTCCTCGGCCGCCCGGACGAACGCCAGGACGCGGGCCGTCGTGTTCGCCTCCAGCCAGACGGGGCCCCGGCGGATGGGCGGCGCGTCGTGGATGGGCACGTAGGCGATGTCGGGCCGCCGGGAGTACTCCCGGGTGAGCTCGCCGACCGGGAGCACGCCCCTGCCGAGCGCCACCAGGGACAGCATCTCCGAGTGGGTGTTCCCCACGGGGCCCCTGCGGACCGGCCGGCCCGAGGGGGTCCGGTCCGGGGTGCGGTCACGCTTGAACGCCGCGGACGTAACCGCCGGGTACTGCACGACCGGGTGGTCGGCCAGCACCTCGAGGGAGACGGAGTCCGCGCCGGCGAGGACATGGTCGACCGGAACCGCCAGCAGTCGCCGCTCCCGCACCAGCGCGGGGCCGTTGGCCATGCCGTCGAACGGGAACGAGGCGATGAGGACGTCGATCGAGCCGTCCAGCAGGCCCGCCCGCGTGCCGGACAGGTGCGCCTCGCTGACCAACACCTCACAGTCGGGGTGACGCTCGGAGAACAGACTCACCGCCCGCATCAGCACCGTGGACGTGGCGTCGCCGACGTAGGCGACCCGCAACCGCCCGGTCACGCCGCGCCCGGCCCGGACGGCCCGGCGCAGCGCCTCCTCCATGCCGGCGACGTGCGGGCGGAGGTCGTCGGCGAGCCGACGGCCGACCGGGGTGAGCCGCACGACCCGGCTGGTGCGCTCGAACAGCCGGGCGCCCACCCGCCGCTCCAGCTTCCTGATCACGTGGCTGACCCGCCCGGTCGTGACCCCGAGACGCTCGGCGGTGCGACCGAAGTGCAGCTCCTCGGCGAGCGTCAGGAAGGACTCGATCTCGTGCCGCTCCAGCACCACACACCCCACATCGTTTACCGGAATTCAACGATAGTGGAGCGATCGTCGCTTGGTCGGCCGCGCCCGCCGGGGCATCGTGGAGCACACCGACCCCCCACCAGGACAGGGAGCGACCAGCCATGCGTGTCACCGGACTCGACCACCTCGTGCTCAACACCGACGACCCCGAACGGGCCCTGGACTTCTACTGCGGCACGCTCGGCCTCGAACCCGTCCGCGTCGACCGATGGCGCGCGGGCGAGGTCCCGTTCCCGTCCGTCCGCGTCTCCCCGGGCACCATCATCGACCTCGTCAGCCGACCCCGGGGCGAGGTCAACGTCGACCACTTCTGTCTCGTCGTCGAGCCGCTCGACTGGCAGCTGGTCATCGACTCCGGGCGCTTCGACGTCGTCGAGGGGCCGGTCGACCGCTACGGCGCCCGCGGCGACGGGATCTCCCTCTACGTCCTGGACCCCGACGGCAACACCGTCGAACTCCGCTGGTACCCCGAGGACGCCGCGCGAGCCTGAGGGGCATCACCATGTCCGAACCCACCACCACCCGCCCCAAGGGCCCGGCCAGCTACTTCCCCGCCATCGAGAAGAAGTACGGTCACCCCGTCGACCACTGGCTGCGGCTCATCCGTGCCTCCCCGCTCACCCGGCACTCGGAACTGGTCGCCTGGCTGAAGACCGAACACGGCCTGGGCCACGGACATGCCAACGCCCTCGTCGCCCACACCCGCGCGATCGGTTAGTCCGGCGGGGCAAGCACGGATCGCACGGCCGCCGGCGACCGGCCCACCACCGCCGTCCCGTCGTCCGCGGTGATGATCGGGCGCTGGATGAGGGCCGGGTGGTCGGCCAACGCCCGGATCCAACGGTCGCGCCACGCGGCGTCCCGCTCCCAGGCGTCCAGGCCGAGACGGGCCGCCTCCGGCTCTCCGAGCCGGGCGATGTCCCAGGGCTCCAGGCCAAGCCGCTCCAGCACCCCCTCCAACTCCGCCACGGTCGGCGGCTGTTCCAGATAACGCCGCACCGTGTACCGCGCGCCCTCCGCGTCCAGCAGGGAGAGGGCGGAACGGCACTTGGAGCAGGCCGGGTTGATCCAGATCTCCACGCGCCGCCTTCTTCCGGTACGCCGGGCCCGAGTCGCTCGCCGCGGCGCAGCCCACGGCCGAGTGGGAGAGCGCGGGCCACGAGGCCCCAGACTATTCCACGCCCGTCACACCTGGTCGAGGTGCGTCCGTGCGCCACAGCCGCGGCGGGTCGCGTCGCGCAGCAGTGGGCCGAGGCGGCGGCAGGCGGCCTCCCGGCCGCGCCGCTCAGCCGCGCGGTGTCAGCTCGCGCAGCCGGCCGTCGAGTTCACCGCGGTAGAAGTCGAGGAAGCCGTCCGGGTCGGGCCCGGCGTTCTGCATCACCAGCCGGTCGAAGCCCGCGTCGACGAACGGCTGGGCCACCGCCACGAACCGCTCCGGATCGGTGCCGCACGCGAACTGGCCGAGGATGTCCTCCTCCCGCACGGTGGCCGAGGCGGCCTCGAAGTTCACCGGATTGGGCAGCTCGCTCATCACCTTCCAGCCGGTCACCGCCCACCGGCTCGTCTCCAACGCCGCCCGCACCGCCGTCCGCTCGTCCGGCGCCCACGACATGGGCACCTCGGCGTAGCGCGGCCCGTCGCCGCCCGCCTCCGTGTAGTGGCGGACCAGGTCCCCCCTGGGCTCGGTCGCGAACAGCCCGTCCCCGAGCTCGGCGGCGAGCCGGGCGGCGTCCTCGCCGCCCGCGGCCACCGCGATCGGCGGCGGACTCGACGGCAGGTCGAACACCCGGGCGTCCTCCAGCCGCAGGTGCCGGCCGTCGTACGAGCGGTACCCGCCCTGCCACAGCAGCCGGATGATCTCCAAGGCCTCCCGCAGCATCTCGTGCCGCACGCGGACCGAGTCGGGGAAACCCCGGCCCACGACGTGCTCGTTCAGCCGTTCCCCGGAACCGATGCCGAGCGTGAACCTGCCGTCCGAGAGCAGCGCCAGGGTCGCCGCGGCCTGCGCGACGATCGCCGGGTGGTAGCGGATGGTGGGGCAGGTCACCCCGGTCGCGAGTCCGATGCGCTCGGTGCGGGCCGCGATCGACCCCAACACCGCCCAGGCGAACGGCGAGTGCCCCTGGTCGTCCAGCCAGGGATGGAAGTGGTCGCTGATCTCCACGAAGTCGAACCCGGCCCGCTCGGCCAGCACCGCCTGCCGCACGAGCTCGGCCGGACCGTAACCCTCCGCCGCCAGCTTGTACCCGATCTGCATCTGACCCCTCGCTCCCCGGTGGGCGTCGCGTCCGGTCGCGCCTGCCCACCCCGGCACGCTGCCAGTCGTCCGGAGACCGCCCCGACCGACAGGCCGCCCGGCCACCGCCCCTCCTCCGGATGGCCGACCGGGCGCCCGGCACCCGCTTGACCTGGTAGTCGACTCGAAGGTTTACGGTCGACCCCATGAGCGCGATGCGGATCTCCCAGCTCGCCGAGCGCACCGGCGTCCCGGCGACCACCCTGCGGTTCTACGAGACGGCCGGACTGCTGCCCGCCGACCGCACCCCGGCCGGTTACCGCAGTTACGGCCAGCACGCGGTGGAACGCCTCGCGTTCATCGGCGCCGCCAAACACCTCGGACTGCGACTGGACGAGATCGCCGAACTGCTCACGGTGTGGGAGGACGGCGCCTGCCGCGAGGTGCGGGCCGACCTGCGCCCCCGCCTGCTCGCCCGCCTCGCCGAGGCCGAGGACCGCGCCGCGGAACTCGCGGCGTTCACCGCCTCCCTGCGCGCCGCGCTCGAACGCCTCGACGCGCTGCCGGACCGGGCCGCCCCGTGCGACCCGAGCTGCGGGTTCCTCACCCCGACCCGTGAGAGCGCGGCGCCGGAGACCGAACACCGGCCGAGCGCCCCCGTGGCGTGCTCGCTGACCGGCCAGGACCTGACCGAACGGGTCACCGCCTGGCAGCGGGCCCTGGACGGCGCGCGCCGCACCCCGGTCCCCGACGGTCTGCGGCTGACGGTCCCGGCCGAGCGCACGTCGGCGGTCGCCGAACTGGCGGCGGCCGAGCAACGCTGCTGCGCGTTCTTCGACTTCCGCCTCCACCTCGACGGCCCCGTCCTCCACCTGGAGGTCCGCGCCCCGGCCGAGGGCGCCGCCCTGCTGGCCGAACTGTTCACCCCGGCCGCCTGAAGAACCCGTCCCCGTTCCCCCGCAGCAGAAGGACCCCGTCGCCGTGCTCGTCGCCCGCTCCGTCGCCCTGTTCGTCGTCGCCGCGCTGTTCGAGATCGGCGGTGCCTGGCTGGTCTGGCAGGGGCTGCGCGAACACCGGGGCTGGATCTGGGTCGGCGCCGGCGTCATCGCCCTCGGCCTGTACGGGGTGGTCGCCACCTTCCAGAGCGACGACAACTTCGGCCGCATCCTCGCCGCCTACGGCGGCATCTTCGTCGCCGGCTCCATCGCCTGGGGCGTGATCGCCGACGGCTACCGCCCCGACCGCTTCGACCTGATCGGCGCGGCGGTCTGCCTGGCCGGCATGGCCGTCATCATGTACGCGCCCCGCGGCAACTGAACCACCCTGGCCAGGCCTGTGCCGGGCCCCGAGATCAACGACCGCGATCCGCCGCGGAGACCGCGCCGTAGGTCACCAGCCCGTACAGCAGGTGCGGCACCGCGTCCGACGTCCAGTCCCTCGCCGACCAGCTCGTCGGATCACTCACCCCCAGCCGCGCCATCGGCAGGTCGGTGGCGGCCATGGCCAGGGCACCGGTGAGCACGCCGCCAAGCCACCACGGCAGGTCGACGCCCGCGCGGCGGAGCAGGGCGACGGCCGCCCCGGTGCCGCAGCCGACGGCGATGCCCGACAGCGCGCCGAGGCCGGAGAGCCGGTTCTCCCGCCCGCCGTCCGAACCCGTGACCGGCCGCCCGATCTCCCGGCTGAGCCTGTCGACCACCTGCGCGGGGGCCTCGCTCGCCGGCCTGCCGCGCCACGCCATGTCGACATAGGTCACCGCGTTCAACACGGTCGTCCCGGCGGCGCCGGCCGCACCACCGCGCACAATGCTCTGGAACATGTCGGCGCGAGTTCCCGCATCCGGCTGTCCGAACCGTGACCGCCCCCGGTTCACCGCCGCGTCGCCGGACGCCCGCCGACCCGGGCCGGGCCGGATGCCGGGCCCGGCGGGGCGTGACCGGCCACCTCGGCGGGGACGACGGGCCCGGTGCGCGCCGCCACCACCATCACGGCGAGGCCAAGCGCCACGACCGCGGCGCCCACGTACAGCGGCGCCGTGTAGCCGAGCCCCGCGCTGATCGCGAGACCGCCCAGCCAGGCGCCCAGGGCGTTGCCCACGTTGGAGGCCGACACGTTGGCGCTGGCGGCCAGCGGCGCGCCACCGGCGGCGTCCGTGACCCGGGTGATCATGCCGGGGACGCCGGCGAACCCGAAGACGCCCATCAGGAAGATCAGCACCACCGAGGCCATCCGCCCCTCGGCCAGCAGCCCGAACACCGCGAGGGTGGCGGCGAGTCCTGCCAGGGACGCGATCAGCGTGCGGTCGCGGTCGCGGTCGGCCCCCAGGCCCCCGACGACATTGCCGATCACCAGGCCGCTGCCGTAGACGACGAGCAGCCAGGCGACGTCGGCGCCGGAGAAGCCGGTGACCTCGGTGAGCGTGTACGCGAGGTAGCTGAACGCCCCGAACATGCCGCCGTAGCCGAGGGCGGTGGCGGTCAGGGTCAGCCACACCCTCGAGGAGCGGAAGGCGTGCAGCTGGGGGCGCAACCCGGCCGTCCTGTGGGTCTCGTCCACGGCGCCCGCCCACGCCGGCACCCACGCGGCGACGGCGGCCACGGCCAGCACGCCGATCCCGGTGATGGCCCAGAACGTGGCACGCCAGCCCCAGCGTTCGCCGACCAGGGCGCCGAACGGCACGCCCAGCACGTTGGCGACCGTCAGCCCGGCGAACATCACGGCCACGGCGCGCGAGGCCCGCTCCGGCGGGACGAGGCGGCGGGCGACCAGCGAGCCGATGCCGAAGAAGGAACCGTGGCACAGGGCGGCGACGACCCGGCCGAGCAGCGCCACGGCGTAGGTGGGCGCGACGGCGGACAGCAGGTTGCCGAGGACGAACAACGCCACCAGGCCGACGAGGACGGTCTTGCGGTGGAGGCGGGTGGTGGCGGCGGTCAGCAGGATCGCGCCGACCGCGACGCTCAGGGCATATCCCGAGATGAGCCACCCGGCCGCGGCCTCGGAGACGTCCAGGTCCCGGCTCACCTGGGGCAGCAGTCCCGCGATCACGAACTCGGTCAGGCCGATCCCGAAACTGCCGAGCCCGAGCGCGACCAACCCCGCAGGCGTCCGCCGCGAACTCACCTCCTGGCTGATGTTCACGTAAACATGATGGGCGCGGGGCGTCGAACAGGACAAGGAGTCACGCGGTGAAACGGGATGCGGCCGACCACGCCGGCCGTCAGGGCGCCCCGCCCGCCACGACGGAGACCCGGGCACCGGCCGGCGGAGCCCCCGCGGAGCCGCACAGGGCCAGCTCCAGGTGGTTGATCAACGCCGCGTCGGCGGGGTGCGGCCCCAGGCGCCGACCTGCTGCGACACCCCCACCGCGGTGAACGTCTTGGTGACGCTGCCGACCCGATGCGCCATCCCGGGGCGCACGGGCCGCCCGGTGCGTACGTCGGCGACCCCGGCCGCCCCCGCCCACCGGCGCGCGCCGTCCCGCACGGCCGAGTAGACGCCGGGGATCCCCGCGTCCCGTACCGCCCCGAGCGTCCGCTCGAGACCGGCGTCCGACGACGCCCCGGCCGTCGGCGTCGGGGACGCCCCGGACGACGGTGCCACCGCCCCCAGCGTCAGCACCGCACCACACACCCCGGCCACGACCACCCGACGAACCCGCACCCACGCCTCCCGACGCCCCTGCCGACCAGACCACGACCATCCTCGGCGCCTCACCCGGGCCGGTGCCTCCGCCGCCGGTCGGAACCCGGGGCCGGCGGCTGCGCCGTTGTGCGTACACCGCACGGCGCTCCCGGGGCGTGGCCCCGCCGGCCGGTCGGACTCGGCGGCGGCCACGTCCGGTCCGCGGGCGACGGCTCACCAGCCGCCGTCGTCGCAGCACCCCTCCCGGCGCATCAGCCTGCCCACCTCCCGCCAGTCCTCCGCCAGGGCTGCCCCGCCGCGCGGGCCCGGCGCGTCCGCGAAGGCCGCGACGAGCGCCGCCTGTTCGACGGGCACCCCGCCGCGCAGCACGGCGACCGTACGCACGAGCGACGAGAAGTCGGTGAACGGGTCGCCGTCCACCACGGTGAGGTCGGCGAGCCGCCCCTCGGTCACCGTGCCGAGGTCGTCCTCGACACCGAAGGCCCGGGCCGGCAGCACGGTGGCGGTACGCAGCGTCTCGGCCACGCCGAGGCCGGCCCGGTGCAGGGCGCGCAGCGCCAGGTGGAGATGGAGGCCGACCGGCACCAGCGGCTGGTCGGTGCCGAGGGCCACCACCCCGCCGCCGGCCAGCACCGTCCGGTAGACGTCGGTCTCCCGTTCCAGCGTGGACACCTCGTCCGCGCTGGGGGGTTGGGCGGCCCGGGCGAGCACGGCGGCGGTGTCCCAGGGCGGCATCAGCGTGGTGACCCGCGGGTCGTCCGCCAGCCCCGGCTCGGCGCCGAGCAGCGGCAGCGCGGTGAACGGGGTGGCCACCAGGCGGAAGTCGGTGGCCGTGTAGATCTCGGTGACGTCCTGGTAGGCGCGGCCGGTCGCCGAGGTGGCGTGACCGTACTCCAGGCGCTGCGTGGCCTGGAGATGGGTCGTCAGGTCCTGGCCGAGCTGCACGCCGGGGGAGCACAGGTGGCTGCCGGCGCGCACGCCGAGCCGGTCGTGGGCGAACTCCGCCGCCTCCGCCATCAACCAACCGGGGGCACGGACATAGGTCTTGACGAAGTCCCAGTCCAGGGCCCGGGCCCGGGCCAGCGTGCGGCGCAGCCCGTCCCGGGTGCCGTGGGCCCTGCCCATGCTGTAGGCCACCCGCGATCCGTCCAGCAGTTCGCCGGTGGCCAGCAGCCGGGGGCCGGTCAGCTCGCCGGCGGCCAACGCCTCCCGGAGGCGGGCCTGTTCGTAGGCGAAGCCGCCGAGCGAGACGGTGGTCGTGATGCCGTAGGCGAGTTGGAGCGCGGTCTGCCGGCCGCCGTAGGTGCTCTGCCAGGGATGGATGTGGGAGTCCCACAGGCCGGGCAGCACCGTGTGCCCCGACGCGTCGTGGCGGCGGGCGGCGGACCGGCCGCGGCGGTGCGGTTCGACGGCGGTGATCCGCCCCTCCCTGACCACCACGTCGACGTCCTCGCGGACCCGGTCGTCGGTGCCGTCCCACAGCCGTCCCGCGTGCACGACGACGTCCCTGGCCCGGGGGCGCCGGTAGCCCAACCGCACCTCGACCGTGCGGGATTCGCCGCTGGCGACGTCGACGGTGCGCAGCCGTCCCGCGGAGAGGTGGAGCACGGTGCGGGAGTCGCCGGACCACGAGGGGTGGTCGGCGGGTTCGTCGTCCGCCGTCAACCGTCTGGGTTCCCCGTCGGGGGTGCCGTCCGGCCGTACCGGCAGGAGCCACAGCGCGGATTCGACGACGACCGCGAGGTGGCGGCCGTCCGGGGACCAGACGGGCCCCGAGTCGTAGCGGTCGGAGAGCGAGGCGTGTGGCCGGAAGGGGTGGAGGGCGGACGCGCCGGTCTCCGTGTCCACGACGCGGATGAGGTTGTAGCCCTCGCGGAAGCGCCCGTTGAGCCGGTTGCGGTCGCAGAGCGCGATGCGCCGACCGTCGGGCGACCAGCTGGGCCGGCCCGGCAGTCCGCCACCGCCCAGCGGCGGTACGAGCACCCGTTCCGTGCCGTCGTCGAGCCGGCGCACGACGAGGTTGCCCGCCATGTCGAGGCAGGCGAGCCGGTCGCCGTCCGGGGAGAGCGCGGGGAAGACCCGGCCGCCTTCGGCGAGCACGGCCTCGGCGCCCGAGTCGAGGTCGCGCCGGCGAACGGCGAGGAGACCGTCGCGGTCGTCGACGTAGACCAGTCCCCGGCCGTCAGGGGTCCAGGCGGGCGCCAGCAGGTAGCGGGTGGGGTCGGCCCGGACGATCCGGCGTGGCGTGCCGCCGGTGATCGGCACGGTCCACAGGGAGTTGAGCGCGACGAACGCCACCTGTCGCCCGTCGGGCGACAGCGCCGGCAGGTGCAGCCCGCGCGCCTGGCGTTCGCCGCCGCCGGCGAGGTCGTAGGACTTGACGCGGTAGCGGGGCGGTCGCAGGTGTTGCGTGGCGCTGAACGGGATGGTCTCGGCGGCCCCGGCCGCCGCGGGGTCGACCAGCTGGAACCGGCCGCCGACGTTGACCAGCAGCGTGCCCTGGGCGGTCCAGCGGACCGGGACGGGGAGTACCTCGCCGTCGGTCCCGACGGGTTCGCCGTCGACGACCAGGGTGCAGGAGGCCGCGGGCGCCGGGGTGGTGCGCAGATAGGCGAGGCGCCCGTCGGCGGCCAGCGCGGGCGTCATGACCTGGGCGTCGGCCGGCCCGTCGTCGGTGTGTTCCGGGGTGACGGGGCCGTCCCCTTCGGCGGGCACCGAGGCGACGAGCCGTGCCTGGAGGGTGCCGGCGGCGGTGATTCCGGCACGGACGAAGAACACCCGGCCGCCGTCCGGCGACCAGGTGGGGTCGAAGTCCTCCCAGGCACCCTCCTGCCCGGGACCCTCCTGGCCGGGGCGGCCCGTGAGCCGGGTGAGTTCGCCGGAGCGCACGTCCAGGACCCAGACGCGGTACGGGCTCCCGGTCACCGGGTCGCCGCCGCGTTCCGAGGCGAAGGCGATCCGGGTGCCGTCGGGCGACCAGGCGGGGGCGCGGTCGTCCCACGGCCCGTCGGTGAGCTGCCGGAGATCGGAGCCGTCGGGGGCGAGCGTCCAGATGTGGAACCCGCCGCCCCGGTAGGCGCAGACGGCGACCCGCCGGCCGTCCGGCGAGAACTGCGGGCGGTTCGGCTCGAGGTCGGGCGGGGTGAGGGCGACGGCCTCGCCGCCCGCGCGGGGAACGGCCCACAGGACGTTCTGCACCTCCGCGACCAGCCGGTCGCCGGCCGGCGAGAGGGTGGCGGAGCCGTTGGTGGCGGCGGTGAGGGTGAGGTCGACGCCGCCCGCCGTCGCGGGGGCGGCCGCGGCGGCGACGGCGGGGGAGAGGGGGACGGCGACGGCCGCGCCTGCGGCGGCCGTTGCCCGGAGCATCGTGCGGCGGGTCACGCCGCTTCCGGAATCGGTCACGAGGTTCACGGTGTCCAACGAAGCCCCCGGCGAATCAGCGCCTCCGCAGCACACCGGTGGCCCCCTGAGCCCGCTCTGCCACCGCCGCGGCGAGCGGAACCGGCCGTCGCCCGCCGACCGCTCAGGACAGCAACTCGCGGACCAGTGCCGCGCCCCACCACCGCTCGACCCGCTCCGGCGACCAGCCGCGCTCGGCCGTGAGCGTCGCGTAGACGTCGATCGTGCACAGCGCCGCGTAGATGTCGACGGCCGACGGCACGTCGAGTCCCGCCCGCAGCACGCCCGTCGGCCACGAGGAGAACACGCGCTCCCTCGTCTCGTGCCCGCGGGCGCGGCCGTCCCGGTAGACCGCGGCCAGCTCGGGCTCGGTTCGGCCTGCCTCGCGGACCAGCGTGATGATGTCCCCGGCCCGTTCGAAGAGCCGCCGGTCGTAGCCCGCCATCGCCGCGAGCTGTGCCGCGGGTTCGATGCCCGGCGCCTCGAGTTCGGCGAGCAGCCGCGAGGGATCGGCCGCCAGGTCCGCCGCGTCAGCCAGGGCGCGGGCCAGTCCCGGCTTGTTCCCGTAGGCGGCGTACACCGTCGGTACCGAGACCCTGGCCTCGCGCGCCACGTCCCGCACGGTGGTCTCAGCCCAGCCCCGCGAGACGAAGAGCCGACGGGCGGCGTCCGCGATCTCGCTCCTGGTACGCAGTGCCTGCTCCGTCCGGCGCAGCGACTCGTAGCGGCGCCTGCCCCGTTCCTCCACCATGGCCGTCTCCCCAATGGTTTTACGCTGCCTATAATCAATATATGAGCCGTCATATAGCGGAGGTCTCGGCCTCCCCCACGGGCTTCCACCGGATCAGCGGCCTGGCCGCTGTCGGCTTCGCCCTCATGATCGTCCTCGCCAACCTGATCGTCGTGCCGGCGGGCCAGCCGACCACCGGGACCGGCATCGCGGAGGTGAGCGAGTTCTTCGCGGCCGAGCGTGACCTCGTCGGCCTCAGCTCCGCGCTCACCCCCGCCGCCTGGGTGCTGGCCACCCTGTTCGGCGCCGGGGCCTTCGCCGCGCTGTGGCCGGCCGAGCGCCGACGAGGCGAGGCGTGGTCACTGCTCGGCGTGGCCGGACTGCTGCTGCAGAACGCCGCCTTCGCCGCCGTCGTCGCCTGCCGACTCGCCCTCGCCACGGCCACCACCCCCGCCGGCGGCGCCTCCCCCTGGCTCTGGGCGCTGCACGACACGCTGTTCACGCTCAACGGCACGTTCCTGGCGCTCGCCCTGGTCGGCCTGTCCGTGGCGGGCCGGCGCGCCGGTCTCCTGCGGCCGTGGCAGCACATCCTGGGACTCGGCGCGGCCGCGCTGCTGTTCACCTCCGCGACCCTCGCCTGGTTGGTCGTCGACCACGCCGGACCGCTCGGCCTGCTCGGCCTGGTGGGATGGCTGATGTGGGTGGTGTGGCTCATCGGCTACGGCATCACCCTCTACCGGCTCGCCCCGGCGGCGAGTGCGGCCCCGGCAACGGCGTGGACGTAACTATCACGAGCGTCGACAGCGCTCGTGATCAACACCCCTAGTCGGTGGGCGCCGTGAGGAGGCGCACCTCGACGATGCCGCTGACGTTGCGGGCGCCGCAGACGTCCCCCGGGACGACCAGCTGCGGGCCCTCACCGTCCAGGGGCGCGCCGTCCCTGGTGACGCCGAGCAGGATCGGGCGGTTGCCGAACTCGGGGTCGATCTCGGCCCAGGACAGGACCGTACGGTGTCCGTCGCCGGCCCGCACCGAGAGCAGGAACCGCAGCCTGTCCCTGCGTTCCCCGGGGGCGAACGCGGGGCCGGCGAGCGCCGCGACGTCCAACAGCAGCGGTCCACTGAAGCAGTGCCGGCGCGGCCCGCCGCTACGGCAGGCGAAGGTGACCTCCCGCTCGTGCTGCGGCAGCGCTCGAAGGTCGGTCATCCGGAGCACGCCGGGCGACCGCACCGCACCGCACAGCCTGATCAGGTCCTCCTCGACGAGCCCGGTCGTCCCCGCCCGTTCCGCCGCCATCGGCCCTCCCCAGCAGACATCCGGATACCGGAACGCTTCTCCGGGCCCCCACCCTAGACGGCTTCCTCGCAGAAGCGGCCTGTCTCGGGGGATTGTCGTCGTAGATGCGAGCTTGATCCGGCGGGCGGGCTTGATCGTGCCGGCTGGCTGTTCTCCGCAACGCGTCGGGTGTGCGGCTCAGCGGGTCCGGTAGCGCGCGTAGATCAGCCCGCTGTCGAAGGAACGCTCCTCGACCAGCCTGAGATCGAGGCGCACGCCGTCCGGGAAGAACCGCTTGCCACCACCGACCACGCTCGTGGTGATGAACAGGTGGTACTCGTCCACCAGGCCGGCCGCGATCGCCTGCGCCGCGAGGTTCGGACCGTCGACGGTGAGGTCGTGATCCGCCTCGGCCTTGAGCTTGCGCACCGCGTCCGGGTCGAAGGTCCGCTCGATCCTGGTCTTCGCGCTGGACACCGAGTCGAGCGTCGTGGAGTACACGACCTTCTCCGCGGCCTGCCAGTCGCGGGCGTACTGCAGGATGTGCGGGGGCAGGTCGGGCTTGGTGTGCGCGGTCTCCCAGTAGACCATCGTCTCGTACATCCGTCGGCCGTAGAGGTACGTGCCGACGGGGCGGAAGAGGTCGTTGACGAAGGTGTGCACCTCCTGGTCCTCGGCCCCGGTGCCGAGGTCGCCCTCCGCCGCCTCGGCGTAGCCGTCGAGCGAGGTGATCATCGAGTAGATGAGCTTTGCCATGTGTCTCCTCCGGATACGAGCGCGTCTCTCCACCAGCGGCTCCACAGGCTGTGACCTCCGCACCACCCGGAACTCATCGATCGGCGGCCGGACTTCCGGCGACCACACCGGCCGTTGGCGGGGAGCAGGAACGGTCCTGAGTCGACCCGGCGAGGCGCCCACCACAGGAGTGCGCGGTCGCGACCATGGACGCGACATCGTCTTCGACGACGACGTCCGGGCTCGGCGGGGCCAGGGCGCCCTCGGGTTAACCCCACCTACGCGGGGGAGTTGACCTGATGGCGGCCAGGGGCCCGGATCGGCGAGGCTCGCTGGCATGATCGATGACAGCAACGACACGGGTACGGCCATCGCTGCGGCCGACAGGCGTCGGCTCCGCCCCGGGCGTCGCGTGGCCGGTATGGCGATCGTCCTCGGGTGCGCCACGCTGGCCACGCTCGTCACGGGTCCGACGGCACTGGCCAGTCATGGCGGCGGGGCCACGCCACTGCAACGCGACGCGGCGGCGGTCCACCAGGCCGGCGCCGTCGGTGTGACGGCCGTGCTGGAGACCCCGGACGGGACCGTGACCGCGCACAGCGGTACCGCCGACCTGCGCACGGGCGCCCCCGCGCGCCCCCAGGCACACGTCCGCGCGGGCAGCACCACGAAGCCGTTCATCGCCACGGTCGTGCTGCAACTCGTCGGCGAGGGGGAGCTGTCGCTGGAGGACACGGTGGAGGAGTGGCTGCCCGGCGTGGTGACCGGCGACGAGATCGACGGCAGCAGCATCACCGTTCGTCAGCTCCTCCAGCACACCAGCGGACTGCCCGACTACCTCGGCCGCCCCGACGTGCTACCGGCCTTCTACTCCGCCGCCGGCTTCCACGAGAACCAGCTGCGGCACTACACCGACGAAGAGCTCGTGGCCGGGGCGCTGCGGTCTTCCGCGGAGTTCGAGCCGGGCACCGACTGGTCGTACTCCAACACGAACTACATCCTCGCCGGCATGATCATCGAGCGCGTCACCGGCCATTCCTGGGAGCGGGAGGTGCGGGACCGCATCATCGAGCCGCTGAACCTCACCGGCACCGAACTGCGCGGCGACGACCCGACGCTGCCGCCGCCGTTCCTGCGCGGCTACCACACCTTCCCCGAGGACGGCCGCCGCGCCGACACCACGGTGTTCAACACGACGGGCGCGAGCGCCAGCGGCGCGCTGATCTCCACCCCGCGCGACATCGACCGTTTCCTGTCCGCGCTCGTCGGGGGCGAGCTGTTGCGGCCGGCGGAACTCGCCGAGATGCAGCGGGTACGCGAGATCCCCGGCCAGACGGACGTGAGCTACGGCCTGGGCCTGTTCCGCCGCGAGCTGACCTGCGGCGGCTTCTTCTGGGGCCACGGTGGCACCGCCCTCGGCTACAACCACGAGAACGGCGTCACGGCGGACGGCAGCCGCGCGGTGACCGTCGCCACCAACAGCTTCGACATGGTCGACGAGGCCACCCAGGATCGCACGGACGACGCCATGCTCACCCTCGTCGACAACGCGCTGTGCGCACGCTGAACGCCGGGCCGGCCCGTGGCCGGGCGACACCCCGAGGCCCTCAGACGCCGACGGCGGCCAGCGCGCCGTAGCCGACGACCGCGACGAGCAGCGTGGACACCGCCCCCAGGGCAAGACCTCGCCGTCCGGCGCGGAGCAGCGCGTCGACCCGGACGCCGCTGCCAAGACCGAACAGCGCGGCGGCGAAGAGCAGTGTGGTGACGAACTCGGCGGCGGACAGCGCGGTGGCCGGCACGAGGCCGCTGCCGCGCACCAGCATCATCGCCAGGAAGCCGAGCACGAACAGCGGGACGATCGGCGGGCGCCTCCCCGTGGCGGTCCCGCCGCGTCGGCGCTGGACGATGCTGACGCCGGCGACCATCGGGGCGAGCAGGACGACTCTGGTCAACTTGATGACGACGGCGACGGCCACCGCCCCGGCGCCCGCCGGTGACGCGGCCGCGACGACCTGGGCGACCTCGTGGACGGAGAGTCCCGCCCAGGCGCCGAGGTGCTCGGGACTCATGCCCAGAGCCTGGCCGACGAACGGTACGAGCGCGATGGC
Source organism: Streptomyces sp. NPDC127098 (assembly GCF_042722465.1). Lineage (NCBI taxonomy): Bacteria > Bacillati > Actinomycetota > Actinomycetes > Kitasatosporales > Streptomycetaceae > Streptomyces > Streptomyces sp. NPDC127098. Next base: position 43,065 of record NZ_JBHXFJ010000013.1, on the reverse strand, counting down.
GGCGCTTCCGTAGAGCGTCACGAGGGTGACGGCGGTCGCCACGTCCTCCCGGTCGTTCTCCGTGACGCTGTCCATCGCCGCGATCGCCGACGCCCCGCAGATGGAGAAACCGGTCGCCACCATCAGTGCGAACCCTCGTGACACCCGGACCAGCCGGCCGAACAGGAGAGTTCCGAAGAAGGTCACGAGCACGGTGACCACGACCGCGAGCACCCTGCCCGCGCCGAGCCCGAAGACCTCGCCGAGCCCGAGCTGGAGGCCGAGCAGCACGACGCCAAGACGCAGGAACCTCCGCGTCGCCCAGTCCAGACCTTCCCGGGTCCGTGCCGGAAGACGACCCCCGACGGCGACCCCGAGCACCACCGCGCAGGTGAGCGCGCTCACCGCGGGCACCAGCACGTTGAGGCAGAACGCGGCGGCCGTGCCGAAGGCCACCACGAGCAGCCCCGGGGCCAGCGAACGAACGGCCCCCGCGTCGTCCGGGGAACGCCCGACGAAGTGTCCAGGTGCGGTCATGACCTGATCGTCATCGCGCCGCGTGGAGTGCGGTACCGGTCAACTCGATGGGAGGTCATTCCCCGAGGGCATGACTGAGAGCCATACCCTGAGGTCATGAGCCAGCTGCCGGATCTGGAATCGCTGCGCCTGCTGGTCCTCGTCGGAGACGTGGGGAGCCTGAGCGGGGCGGCGGCTCGGCTCGGCCTTGCGCAGCCGTCGGCCAGCAAGCGGCTGTCCACCCTGGAACGCCGGCTCGGCCTCGTGCTGGTGGAGCGTACGCGCCGCGGATCGCGGCTCACCGACGCGGGTCGTGCCGTGGCGGGGTGGGCACAGCAGGTGCTCCAGGAACTGGACGGACTGCTCACCGGCGCGGAGGCGCTGCGCGCCAAGCGGGACGCCGAGCTGCGGGTCGCGGCCAGCATGACCGTGGCCGAGTACCTGGTGCCGGGTTGGCTTGGCGAACTACGCCGCATGCGACCGGAGTTGTACGTGGCCCTCCAGGTCACCAACAGCGAGCAGGTCCCCGAGCTGCTGCGCGGCGGGGCGGTGGACCTCGGGTTCGTCGAGTCACCGCGCGCCCCGGCCGGACTGCGTGCCCGGCGGGTCGCCCACGACCGCCTCCTCGTGGTCGTCGCACCGGCCCACCCGTGGGCGCGCCGCCGCGCCCCGTTGAGCGTCGCCGAACTCGCCGCCGCGCCACTGGTCCTTCGGGAGCGCGGCTCCGGCACCCGCGAGACCCTCGACCAGGCGTTGCGCCGAGCGGGGGCCGCGGAGCCCCGGCCCCTGGTGGAACTGGGCTCGGCGACGGCCGTGCGTAACGCCGTGATCGCCGGGACCGGCCCGGCGGTGATCAGCGAACTCGCCGTGCGCACCGACCTCGCCGACCGCCGCCTGGTGGCGGTCGAGGTCGAGGACATCGAACTTCACCGCGTCCTGCGCGCCGTATGGGCACCGGAACGCCCCCTGGCCGGCCCCGCGGTCGAACTCCTCTCCGTGATCAGGCGCCACCGGCCGGGTCTCGCCACCGGGCGGTGAGTCCGGCGCACCCGGCGGTCACGATGGCTGCACTTCGTCGAAGAGGGCGAGGGCCTCGGCGGGGTCCGGGCTCACGAGGCGTGCCAGACCGGCCGTCGTGATCTTCGCCCACCTGCCGGCCCGGGCCCACATCTGTTCCTCGAAGGCGCGGACGGCCTCGTCCAGGCCTCCCGGGCCGGTGGCGATGGACTCGGCGAGTTCGGCGCCGTCCAGCATCGCGAGGTTCGCGCCCGCCCCCAGCGGGGGCATCAGATGAGCGGCGTCGCCCAGCAGCGTCACCCCCGGCACGTGGGGCCAGGTATGGGACACCGGCAGGACATGGAGGGGGCGGTGGACGAAAGCGGTGCCGTGCCGGAGGAGGTCGAGGACGGGAGCGGTCCAGCCGTCGAACAGGGCCAGCAGGCTCGCTCGCGTGGCCTCGACATCCGCCAGGTCCAGGTTCGTGTGCCAGTCCAGCGGCGCTCTGAACTGGGCGTACACCTTGACGTGGCCGCCGCTGTTGCGCTGGGCGACGAGAGCTCGGTTCACGTCGTACACCGCCACGGAACCGTCGCCGATCAACCGGGCGAGGTCGGGGTGGCGGGTGTCGACGTCGTCCAGGGAGGTCTCGACCAGGGTGACGCCGGTGTAGTGCGGCGTCACCGCCGAGACCGCCGGACGGGTCCTGGACCAGGCGCCGTCCGCGCCGACCACGAGGTCGAACGCCTCCTGTCGTCCGTCCGCGAACCGGACCAGCACGCCGTCCCGGGTCCCCGGCACCACCCGCGTCACGCCCCGCCCCCACCGGACGTCGAGTGAGCCGAGCAGCAGATCACGGAGTCGCCCGCGGTCGATCTCGGGATTGGCCCGGTCGTCTGGCCGGGGTCGCCAGTCGCGCAGGACGGTCCCGTCCGGGTCCAGGATGCGCATGGCCTGCCCCTCGGGACGAGACAGCGCCCGGAACTCCGCCAGCAGCCCCGCCTTCTCCAGCGCGAGCTGGCCCAGCCCTTCGTGCAGGTCCAGCGTGCCGCCCGGGGGGCGGGCGTCGGGCGCGGGATCGCGTTCGAGGACGGTGACGGCGTGGTCATGGCGCTGCAGGACGCGGGCGAAGGTGAGGCCGGCGGGGCCGCTCCCGACCACGGCGATACGATGTCTCATGGTGATACACCGTATCGTGCTGATGCGGTGTATCACGACGGTACGTTGTTCCCATGACTGTCTGGGACCGCCCGGAGCCGCCGACCCGCCCCGTGCCGCTCGACCGGGGGCGGATCGTCGCCGCCGCCATCGCGCTGGCCGACGAGGGCGGTCTTGAAGCGGTGTCGTTGCGCAAGGTCGCCGCCCGGCTGGACGCCGGCCCGATGCGGCTGTACGGATACATCTCCACCAAGGAGGAGCTGTTCGACCTCATGGTGGACGAGGTCCAGGCCGAGATCCTTCCCGAGGGACCGGCCGATGACTGGCGGGAGGCGCTGCGCGTCCTCGCCCACCGCACCAGGCAGACCGCCCTCCGGCACGAATGGCTGGCCGACCTGCTCGGTGGCCGCCCGACCCTGGGGCCCAACGGCCTCGCCGTGGCCGAGGCCACGCTGGCCGCCCTCGACGGCCTCGCCGACATCGACACCGTCCTGCGCGCCGTGGAGACCGTCAGCGCCTACTGCACCGGCGCGATCAGGCGCGAGATCGCTAACCTGCGGGCCGAGCGCGCCACGGGCCTGTCCGAGCGCGACTGGCAGCGGGCCTCGGGGCCGCACGTGACGAGGATGCTGGCCACGGGCCGCTTCCCGGCGCTGACCAAGGCCGTGTACGACGGCACGGACGTGGACGCCGAGGCATCCTTCGCGACCGGCCTTGACTGGATCCTCGACGCGGTGGCCGCCAAACTCACCCGGCCGCCGGGATGACGCTCATCACCACCTCATCGCGCGCCGCCCGGTGTGAGGCCGGCCCCTGCCGCACCGCGCCGTCCCACCCGCCCCAGGCCGAGCCGGGCGGGGCGGGACGACGCGAGCGTGGGCGTCCGGTGATCAGCAGTACAGGTTGCCGCCCGGCGTGGTTCCGAGGATCCGGCTGAAGTTCTGGAACGTGGTCACCCGGCTCTGCACCTGGGCCGGGTTGCCGCCGTTGCACTCGATGCTGCCGTTGATGCTGCGGATCGACTCGCCGAAGCCGGCGCCGCTGACGATGGCCTGGTGGCCGCTCATGGTGCCGGCGCCGGACTGGGTGTTCCAGAACCACAGCGCGGTGCGCCAGGCGACGGCGGAGTCGTTCTGCACGAGCCACGGGTTGCCCAGCAGATCGATGCCGAGTGCGTCCCCGGCGGCCTTGTAGTTGAAGTTCCAGCTCAGCTGGATGGGGCCCCTGCCGTAGTAGGCGGCCTGCCCGGCGGGGCATCCGTAGGGCTGGTTCCAGTCGCAGTAGTGCGGGTAGTTGGCGGTGTTCTGCTCCACGATGTGGACCAGCCCGCCGGTCTCGTGGCTGACGTTGGCCAGGAACGCGGCGGCCTCGCGTCGCTGCACCTCCAGGCTGCCGGTGTTGGCGAACCCGGGGTAGGAGCTGAGCGCGGCGACCAGGCCGCCATACGTGTAGAAGGAGTTCCGGTTCGGGAACATCTGGTTGAACTGGGCCTCGCTCACCACGAAGCCGCTCGGGGTGCCGCCCCCGTCGCAGCTGTACGGTTCCCAGTACCAGGTGCTGATCAGCGGGTCGTAGCCCGGGTTGTCGTGCTCCGCGATGTAGTAACCACCGTTGTAGCGGACGATGCTGCCGGCCGGGTACCAGGTGCCGGCCCGCCAGTCGGTCGCCGTGGCGCAGGATGCGGCGAGGGGGGACGGCGCCGCGCTCGCCGCCGGCGCCATGACGCCGGCCAGCCCGGTGGCGAGCAGAACGGTCACCAGTAAGGTCACGATGCGTTGTCTCAGCACGCGTTCTCTCCTCAGGAGTGCGGCGGCTCACCGCTCGGGACAGCGGGGAGCGGCCGCGTCGTGGGGGTGATGCGCACACTGAAGCGCGCCACGAAGGCACCGTCAAGGTCTAGACCAGACAAGCGTCAGGTCCATACCGAACGCGCTGGCGTGCCACCCCGGTCTACGGTCCTCCGCCGGGCTCGCCGTGCGCGGTGGGTGCGGCGGCTGCCGGGCTTCTCGGCACGCGACCGGCCTTCGCCGTGGCCGCCGCCGGGGCTCGCTGCCCCCGCTCGACCATGCCCAGCGCCACCCCGACGATGATGATGACGCCGCCCACCGCCTGGGCCGGCCGGATCGACTCCCCGTTGATCACCACCGCGCCGATGACGCCGAAGACCGGAACCAGGTTGAGGATGTTCACGGCGACGCTCGACGCCATCTGGCGCAGGCCGTAGTTGTAGAGCAGGAAGCCGCCGACCGAGCAGGCCACGGCCAGGTAGACCAGCAGCGAGGAGGCAGTCACGCCCGGCACCCGCCACTCGTCGACCTCCAGCAGGGAGGCGAGCAGGAAGCCGGCCGCGCCGGCCAGGGTCTGGTGGTAGGTGACGCTCACGGCGTCCTGGCCGGCGCTGGCGCGCTTGCCGAGCACGTTGTAGCCGGCCCAGGCCAGCCCGCCGAGCAGCAGCAGGACGTCCCCGAGCCAGCGCGAACCGCCACCGACCTCGGCTCCGTTGCGTACGACGAGGAAGGCGCCGACAGTCGCCAGCAGCACGCCCGCAACCCGCGACAGCGGGATCCGCGTGCGGTGCACGAACAGCTCCACCAGCATCGTCATCAGCGGGTAGGTGGCCACGATCAGCGACGCGTCCGAGGCCGTGGACAGATCGACGCCGACGTTCTCCAGGACGAAGTACACGGTGATGCCCAGGAATCCGCTCAGGTGGAGCAGCCGCCGCTGCCGCGCGTCCGGCCGAGCCGGGCGACGTCGGCTCAGCCGCACCATCACACCCAGGAGCAACGCCGCGAGCGTGAACCTGACGGCGCCGATGGTGAGCGGGCCGACGTCCTCCAACACCCGCTTGGTCACCGCGTACGAACTGCTCCAGAACAGCGCGGCCGCCACGACCGCACCCACCGCCCACACCGTGGGCCCCCGATCCCGCACCCGAGGTCGCTCCTCTCCACCACCCGCCTCGACCGAACGAACGTCAGCGAAGCAGGGAGGAGGCTAACAACAACACCGACAGCCATGCGTAGAATCCGAATTAACTTCGGAATCCGGCGGGGCGAGGCAAGCGTGGACGAACTAGATTCGGCGTTGGTGCGGATGCTTCAGGAAGACGGTCGGCGAACCAACCGGGACATGGCCCAGGCCCTCGGGATCGCCCCGTCGACCTGTCTGGAGCGGATCAGGGCGTTGCGCCAGAGCGGCGTCCTCACGGGATTCCACGCGGAGGCCGACCTCGCCGCGATCGGCCGTGGTCTCCAGGCCGTGATCGCCGTGCGGGTCCGCCCGCCGACGCGCGCGGTGATCGAGGCCTTCCAGTCGTTCCTGGAGCGGATGCCCGAGGTGATCTCGATCTTCGTCCTGACCGGCAACGACGACTTCCTGGTGCACGTCGCCGTCCGTGACACCGACCACCTGCACGCGGTGGTCCTGGACAAGCTGACGAAGCGTCCGGAACTCGCCGACGTACGGACATCGGTGGTCTACAACCACCTGCGGAAGAAAGTCATCGGTCCGGCCTGACGCCCGGGAGCGCGGGTGAACACCGCTCCCGAACGAGGCACTGGCGGGCGGCGCCGCCGAGGGGGCCGGTGCCTGCGTGCCAGCGGCAGGCGGTGGCGCGGCACGTGGCGACCGCCTTGGACCGGTTCACCTGACGGCACGTCGACGAAGGTGAAAACTGCCGGATCTGGGCAATGACCTCGACCGGTGTCGCAGCCGGGTTCTCGGTACCGGCGGAGAAACCGGAAGGTGGGAGCCCGGCGTCGCCGTGCCTGGACGAAAGGCTTACAGATGAGACTGGCCCGTGCTGTTCTGACCGTGGCGGCGACCGCTTTGACGCCGGCGCTTCTGCTCACCACGCCCGCCTTCGCCACCGGCACGACCGGTTCCGCAAATCCCGGCGTGACCGCCTCGACGGACGGCTCGGCCACGCCGGCCGACGAGACCGAGGACCGGGTCGCCGTCTTCCGTATCCTGCACATCGCTCAGCAGAACAACGACCGGGCGGTCATCCGAGAGGCGACCGCGGCCCTGGACGCCGGCACCCCGGAGGCCCTGCGCGCCTTCCTCGAGACCGGCTACCGCCTCGCCCCAGTTCGAGGACGACCGAATCGCCGTCTTCCGTATCCTCGGCGACCCCACCATCAGCGACGCGCTCCGTACAGCGGCGGAGCAGGCCCTCGACAACGCCACACCGGAGTCGTTGCGGCACTTCCTGGAGCACGGCCGGTACGAGGTCGACGCCTGAAGGACGAGACCGACGTCCCTCGCGAGAACCACGGTGCCCGAAGGTGCGTCTGACGGTGCGTGATGGCACGTCAGGAAGCACGGAGCGGCACTGCGGCCGCGGGTTGCCTGGTCCTGGTTGTCGGGGCCGTGCTCGGATTCGCGGTGTGGCTGTATGCGCCTCCCCCCGGGTATCGATGGGCCTTCGAGGGGGAGGGGCCGCGGGAGCCGTACTACGTGGATCTGCCGCTGCTGGTGTGCGGCCTTCCGCTGCTGGCCCTGTGCGTCTGGCTCGTGGCTCGCACCGCGGTGGTTCGGGGCCGACTCGGACGGTGGGCTCCTGCCCTGGCTGCCGGCGCCGCGCTGGTGGCACTGACCTGGGGCGCGTCGCTGTACATGGCAGGGCGGGAGAGCGACCTCCGGTACGGCGAGGAAGGCCTATAGGTCAGTATTCGCTCTCCGACCACCCGACTCCGGCCAACCAACCAGCCGGTCGGCCGAGGGCCTCGACGCCGACCGGCCTCGGGCCCGCCGGCTGCCGACACATCCGCCGCGATGCTCCGGGACCCGCACCACCGGTGCGCCCCTGGCGTCGACCTGCTCGTTCGCCTCGGAGCGGTGTCAGTGGGGCGTGCCATGCTCGGGGCGTGGGATTCTTCGATGATCTTGTCCTGCCGGAGGAACCGGCCGCCGAGCGGGCCGTGTTGGCGCGGCTGGCCGTTGTGGGGGAGGACGAGGGGCGGTACGCGCCTCCCGTCGACCGGTTCGCTCCGGCGTCGGTGTCGCAGCTCGAAGTGGTCGGCGCCGGTGCGGAGAGCCGGGTGGTGCTGACGGGATGGTCGCTGTGGCCGCGGTTCCTCACCCTGCACCTGGCCGTCTTCCGCAAGGCCTTCAGGGACGGCGCCGACCCGCGGCGCCAGTCCGGGCTCCGGGTGGGACTGCGGTTCTCCGACGGCCGCCGGGTGACCTCGCTGGACGGCACGATCACGCGGCACGTCACGGTCACCGGGCCGCGAGGCCCGAGCGTGGCCGCGACGGAGCAGGCGATCGGACTGATCCCGCTCGACCCGGGTCCCCAGCACTCCCGCAGGTCCCTCTTCAAGACCGACGTCGACCTCTATCTGGCGGAGCTCCCGCCGCCCGGGGAGACGCGGCTGGTGGTGGAGTGGCCGGACGAGGGGATAGCCGAGACCCACACGCCGGTCGACGGCGCGGCGCTGTGTGCCGCGGCACGTCGATCGATCGAGGTCTGGCCGGACCTCGACCCGCCGGAGGCGACGCCGCGGGCGGGCCTGCTCGCGACCGTGACACTGGGCGGCCCGCCGACCCTGCTGGCTCCGCCGCTGACCTGGGAACAGCGCGAGCGGCTCCAGCGGGAGGAGGAGGCCCGGCAGCGGTACGTGCCGCGGGCCGACTGGGAGCGCGTCGGCCACCGCGACTGGTCCGACACCGCGCTGATCCGTGCCCGGCTGGACGCGGGCGCTCCACCCGGGGCCCGTATCGGCCACCTTGGCGCCACCACCCCGCTGCACCTCGCGGCGGAGTGGGGCTCGCAGGAGGGCGTGCGGCTGCTCCTGGCGCACGGTGCGGCCGTCGACGCACGCGACCAGCGCGGGCACACGCCGCTGTGGTACGCCGCCTGCAGCCTGGACGAAGGCCGTGTCCGTGCGCTGCTCGACGCCGGGGCGGACGCGTGGACGCCGCAGTGGGACGTCTGGTCGCCGGGGCGCCTGCTGGCCACCACGCCCCTCGCCCCGCTCGTCACGCACCTGCCCGGGGCACAGGAGCTGCCCGCGGAGGACGTCGCGGGCCTGCGGCGGGCGGACGCCCTCATCGCGGCCTTCGGCACCGAACCTCTGTGGACGGACGGGCTCGGCGTCGCCTTCGTGCGGGGCCTGAGCGAGGACGAACTGATCCGGCGGCTCGGCGCCGACCCCGACCGGTGCCCGATGCGGGACCCCGAGGACGCGCCCTTCGACCCGATGGACTACGACGAGTCCCTGCGGTACGTGGCGGTGCGAGCCGTGGCCGGGGCCCCGGGCGGCTGTGTGGTGAGGCAGGAGGGATACCTGCCGAGCCAGGACGCCGTGCTGGAGGCGATCTCCACCGGGACCTCCGCCTACGGGGTGTACTTCAACCCCAAGGGTGGACGGTTCGGCACCCTGGCCCGCGATGGTGAATCCGTCGCTCGCGACGAGATAGGTGGCGGGCCCCACAGGTCGGACCCGAACGCCTACTGGCACTTCCGTTTCTGGCAGTGCCAAGGCGCGGGCCAAGGCGCGTTCCCCTACGGCGCCGACATCCTGGCCTACGCCTGCGCCGCGGCAGGCCTGAGCATCGACGACGGCCGTCACGCGGTCGATCGCCGCACCCCGGGTCGCTGGGTGGAACTACCCGCGGAGCTTCGGCGACGATGACGACCGGCACGGAAGCGGACCCTCACCCGGCGCCCCCAAAGACCGCTTCCGTGCCCGTGCCGCCTCGCTCAGCCCAAGGTGTCCATCACGGCGGTGACATAGGCATCCAGCCGCTCCTCCACGACGCGCGTCGTCAGGTCGGTCCTGCCTGCCTCCCGCCATGCCCGAGCCACCGGCCGTACTTCCTCCGAGGACGCCAGCCCGTCCCTGACCTGCCAGTACAGCCGCTCGCCCGCGGCCGCGGCCAGCACCCCGCCGGCCTCCTCATAGGCCGCGGGGAACCGGAGTCCCCACGCGGGCCCGTGCAGCAGCGCGAGATTGACGGCGCAGTGCGCCACGTCGAGATCCGCCGGGCCCCAGGAGGTCGCCGCCCAGTCGACGACGCCGGTGATCCGGGCACCTGCCGGCCTTGCGGACGGCACGTCGAACAGCACGTTGCCGGGGTGGAAGTCGCGGTGCAGGAAGCGCCCTTCGTAGCGCGGCACGGGCTTGCGGATCACGTCGATCGCCGCGGCCCAGACGCCCGCGTCGGCGCCCTCCGGAACGACGACGGTGTCGGCGGTCGTCAACGTCTCGTACGTCCGGGGCCGTTCGGCGGGGCGCAACGCGTGGATCGCCACGAGCTGGCGGGCCAGCAGCGGGACGCGCGCCTCCAACCCCGCGTCGTCGAGGACCGTCCTGCCCGTCACATGGGTCATCAGGAGCGACGGGTACTCGCAGTGCCTGGCGGTCGGATCGACCGCCACGAGTCCAGGTGCCGACACGCCGGTCCCCGGGAGCAGGGTGAGGGCGCCGGCCTCCCTGTTCAGCGAGTCCTCGGCACGTTCCACGTAGAACGGGTCGACGAAGCTCCGCAGCACCAGTTCACGGGTACCTCCGTCCCGCCCGCCGATGGTCAACCGCCGCATCTCGGCAGTGGCACCGCCGCGCAGCGCCTCGGTCCCGACGATCCGCTCGCCGACGTCCAGCTGCCGGCTCACCCAGGCCAGCGTCAACGGTCGGACAGCCGCCGCCTCACCGTGAATGGTCACCGTGCCACCTCATCATCCGCACGGCGACACGCGCGAGGGCTTTACCGGAGGCTCGCCGGGCCGGCCACCGTCACGGGGCGCCACCGAGGCCCGTCGCCTCGGTGATGCGGGCGCGCAGCTCCCGTGCCCTGACGTGGCGGCGATAGGGGGCGAGGGCACGGCCCACGGCCGTCAGGGCCGTCGTCGCGCGGTGCGACGACGTGAGCTCGTAATGGGCCAGGGCCTGCCGGCACTCGTCGAGCGAGGTCTCGATCTCGCCGAGGGCCAACAGCGTCCTGCTCAGGTGCGTGTGGGTGAGGACACGGGCGATGTGGTGGTTCGGCGGTCGTGCCGCCAGGGACTCCCGGAAGGCGGAGACGGCCTCGGCCCGGTCGCCGAGCGCCAGCAGGACCTCCCCGCGCCGGTGCAGGAACGCGGCCGGGGGATACCGTCTGAAGGGATCGGCGTCGCCCTGGTCGGCCGCGTCCAGGTGCCGTTCGGCGGCCAGCAGGTCGTCGAGCGCCGCCCGCCGTTCGCCGTCCACGGCCCGCACCATCGCGCGCCCCGCGTGCAGGCGGGAGAGCACGGCGGGCGACACGGTGGGGCCGGCGCCCTCCAGCGCGCTCTGCGCCCACTGCCGCGCGTGTGGCACGTCGTCCAGCCGCAGCGCCAGCATCGACATGGCCCGCAGCGTGAGGGGATAGACGTTCCGCTCTCCTGCCCGATGCGCCTGTTCCAGCGCGGACCAGTAGCAGTGGTACCCGAAGTTCGGCAGTCCGGCGTCGACGGCCATCCAGCCGAGCAGGTGCGTCAGGCGGGCGCTTCCGCCCAACAGGGAGAAGTCCGACGCGTCCTGGTGGTTGGCGGCCAGGAGCCGGTAGCGCACGTCGTCGGCGATGTAGGCGCCCAGGGCGGAGCGTGCGTGAGCGCCGCCGTACTTCTCGGTCAGGTCGGTGAAGACGATGACCACGTCCGTGAGGCGCGGGTCGTCCGCCGGCCGCCCCGTTCGCTCGGTGGCGCCCCCTGGGCCGGTCGTCGGCGTGACCGGTGCCGGCCAGTTGGGCAGCCGGACGTCGGTGGCCGTGAACATCTGTCGGTTGAGGGCCAGCCGGCTCGGGGGATCCGCGTCGGCGCGGCACAGTGCCGACAGGCGCTGGATGAAGTCGCCGGTGGTCAGCACCGTCTCGTGGGCGGGCCTCGCCGCCGGGGTGAGTCCCGTCTCGCCGACGTGCACGACTCGCCCGATACGGCGGCCGAACGCCTGCGCCACGAGGCCGGGCACCGGGGGCCGCGGTCTCGACCCCTCCAGCCAGTGGGCGATCGCCGTCCGGTCGTAGCGCAGCCGCAGTCCGTACCTGACGCCCAGGGCGTTGACGGCGCGCGCCAGTTCGCCGGCCGTCCAGTCGGCCTCCGTGAGTAACGCGGCGAGGGAGCGGTTCGGCTGGCGCCGGCCCATAGCAGCCTCCTGGTCCACCGCTCGGCCCTGGGACCGTGGCGTTCAACGCGTTCACGCCCTGACAGCCGAAAGCTCTTCAACCACCGCCTTGCCCATGGTTGGTTGGAGACATGCCCGGGGCGACGGGAAGGGTCCGCCCCCCGTGCCGACGGCACATGCCGACCGCGGGCGCCGGGAACCGCGGAGCACCGCGGGGCGCGTGTGCCGGATGAGACCGGTCGCCGACGTCCGCGGCGCCGGGCAGCGAGTCGGCCGGCTGTGCCCGGAGCCCGGCCGTCGAGGGCGTGACCGCGGGGCGGCCACGTCACGGCCGGGCGGAGCCGCACCATGACCACGCCCACCCGTTGACACCGCTCCGCACGGCCCGGCTTCCCGCCCGTCACGGACGCCCCGGAAGTGGCCGCCCCAACGGGGGGCCCCCTTTCCCCAACGCCAGGAGGGACGAATGTCTCGCGCACCCGACCGAGGCGCGCCCAGCGCGCCGCCACCCGTCGTCGTCCACATGTTTCCCGGTCAGGGGGACTTCTCCGTCACACCGTTGGTGCGCGCCGTGCGCACCCGACCGGTGGTGCGGGCGGCGGCCGCCGAGGTGTTCGCGCGGATCGACGAGGTGAGCGACGGATACGGGATCCCCGCGCTGGGTCCGGCCCTGCTGGGTGACCGCCCGCCGAGCGGCCGGGAACTCGCCGCCGGTCCCGTGGGGACTCCACAGGTCGCCCTGTTCGGCGCCGCCCTGACCGTCCATCGCGCGCTGTGCGCGGCCGGGGCGGTCCCCGAGCGGATGGTGGCCGTGAGCTTCGGCGAGATCGCCGCACTGACCGCGGCCGGGGTGTGGAGCCCGGCCGACGGCACGCACATCGCGTGTCGGCTCTCCCGCTACCTGGCCCACTGCCGGGGCGGCATGACGCTGCTGGCCGCGGGCGAGAGCGAGGCGAGGAGGCTGATCGACACCGCCGGCAGTCGGCGAACGGTCGTGGCCTGCGTCAACGACCCGGACACCACCGTTCTCAGCGGCCCGTCCCTGGAACTACGCCAGGTGGAGCGGTGCGCGGGGGACCGCGGGGTGGGGGCCGCCCCGCTCCGACTCTCCTTCGCCTCCCACCACCCGTCCCTGACGGCCGAGGCCGAGGGGTTCGCGGCGGCGATCCGCACCCTGACCCCTCGGCCGGCCCACACCATGGTGTACTCGGCCGTCCACGGCGGGCCCTACGGCAAGACCGACGACCTCCACCAGGCGCTCGCCGACTGCCTGACCCGGCCGGCACGACTGCCCCGGGTGCTCGCCCGGGCCACGGACGCCGGCCCCGCGCTGCTGCTCGAGACCGGCATCGGCGAGACGCTCACCCGAAGCGCCCGGCGTGTCCTGTCCCAGCGCGAGGGAGTCAGGGCCCACAGCCCGCTCGCCGACCCCGACTTCCCGTGGGACCGCCCGCGACGTCTGCTGCTGACCGACGCCCCACGCCAGGGAGCGATCACCTGATGCCGACCAGCACCCACCCACCGACCACGTTGCCCGAGCCGCTCGTCGATCCGCTGCGCGGCCACCGGGCCCGGCACCTCGTGGACGTCCTCCGCCCCACCGCCGTCCCGCCCCACACGCCACCGGACGGGACGAGCCGCAACCATCTGGCCCACGGCCGGCTGGCCCGGCTGGCCGAGGTGCTGCCGCCCGCCCACCACCTGCTGCACGACGGCGAGTGGATGGCCACGCTCAGCGCCTGCACCGCCGTGCTGGATCCCACGCTGTACATGACGGTGGTCAACCACTACGTCCTCTGCCTGGGCTCCGTCGTCGCCTCGACGGAACCGGGGCAGGTCGGCGGCGGCCTGGCGGAGACGGTGACCGCCCTGGAGAGCGGCCACCGCAAAGGCGTCTTCCTGGTGACCGAGATCGGCGACGCCAACAGCCACCAGGCGATCCGCACCACCGCCGAGTTCGACCGGCGCCACGGCGAGTTCGTCCTGCGCACCCCGGACGCCGGCGCCGCCAAGCTGTCGAGCGTGGGCGTCCCGGGGCGGCCACAGTCGGCCGTGGTGTGCGCCCGGCTGATGGTCGACGGAACCTGCCACGGCGTCCATCCCTTCCTGGTCGACCTGTGCGACGAGCGGCGGACCGCACCGGGCGTCACCGTGTCCGGCGCCCTCGAACTGGACGCCCTGCCGCTGGAGTACGCGCTGGTGCGGTTCGACGGGGCGCGCGTCCCCGCCGACCGCTGGCTGGGCGGCACGGCCCGGATCGACGCGGACGGCGCCCTCCGCGACCAGGAGCCCGGTGGCCCGGAAGCGGCTCTCCACCGCACGCTCGGCGTCGGCCGCCTGCTCTGGGCGACGGTGCCGACGGCGGCCGCGGCGACGGCCAGAACCGCCGCCATGGCGGCGCTGCGTCACTCCCGACACCGCCGCTCGCACAGCCGACTCGCCCCGGGAGTCCCGGTGCTGGACTACAGCACCCAGCAGCGGGCGCTGCTTGGCGCGTTGGCCGAGGCGTTCGCCCTGACCTGCGTCGCGCACACCGCCTTGGCCGACTGGAAGCGCTCGGAGGACCTCCGGACGGACACCACGGCCGGGGCTCCCGGGGCCGCCCGCGCGGCGGCCGCCGCGTTCACGCCGTGGGCCGCGGTCGACCGCCGGCTGTCGGCGCTCAAGGCACTGGCGGCGGAGAGCGCGGCCCGGGTCACGGCCGAGTGCCGGCGGCGTTGCGGGGTGGCCGGCTACCTCGGCGTCAACCGCGTCAGCGGCTACGCCGGCCTCATGGAGTCGTTCAGGACAGCCGGCGGCGACAACCGGCTCATCTTCCTGGACGTCGGCCAGGCCGTGGCGGGGGAGGCCGACCCCGCCCCCACGGACGACGACGCCCGGGCCGCCGGCCCCGACCACCCCGCCTGGTGGCTGGAGACCGTGACCGAGCTGGAACGGCGGCTGGCGAACGGGCTCCGGGCGGCGCTCGACGCGTCCCGGCGGGACGGCCGGGGCGGTCTCGAGCTGTGGAACCCACTGCTGGAACCCGTCCGCCGGTTGGGCGAGGTCCACGCCCTGCGGCTGGCCGCACGGTCGGTGACCGACATCGCCGCCCCCGCCGGGGAAGAGGACCCGCTGCGCCGGCTGGCCGCGTTCCACGGGACGACGCAGGCGCTGCGACTGGCCGGCCCGCTGCAGTGGACCGGCGTGCTCTCCCCGGCGGAGGCGGCCTCCCTGGAGACGACGGCGGTCGACCAGTGCGCCCGACTCCTGCCGCGGCTGGACGAGCTGACGGCGCTCCTCGCGCCGCCGGACGAACTGGCGCCCACCCCCCTGGCCGCCCAGGACTACGCGACCGCCCTCCGGGACACCCTCGACCGACGCGATGGAGGACACTCATGACAAAGGACCTCGAACCGGCTCCGACCCCGCCCCGCGTCGGCGTGCTCGGCATGGGCACCCACCTGCCCACCCGGCGGCGAACCAACGAGGAGGTCGCCCGCGCCGCGCGAGTCAGTCCCGACTGGATCACCGAACGCACCGGGGTGCGCAACCGTCACACGGCCGGACCAGAAGAGGCCGCCTCCGACCTGGCGGCCGCCGCCGTGCGCTCGGCCACGGCGGCCGCGGGACTCGACATCGACCGGCTGGACCTCCTGGTCCTGGCCACCTCGACCCCCGACGAGCTCGGCCCGGCGACGGCCTGCCGCGTGCAGGCCCTCACCAAGGCACGCAACGCCGTCGCCCTCGACGTCAGCGCGGCCTGCTCGGGCTGGCTGTTCGCGACCCGGGTCGCGAACGACTGGCTGCGCTCGGACAACGCCGCCAAGCACGCGGTCGTCGTGGGCGTCGAGGCCTACTCGAAGTTCCTCGATCCCACCGACCGGGGCACCGCCGTGCTCTTCGCCGACGGCGCCGCCGCCGCCGTGCTCGGTCCCGTCCCCGCCACCGAGGGCTTCGCCGACTTCCACCTCGGCTCGGACGGAGAACTCGCCGACCACGTGCTGATCCCCGCGGGCGGCAGCCGCGCCCCCGCGAGCCCCGCCACGGTCACCGACGGCCGTCACACGATCCACATGGACGGACGCGCCGTCCGGGACTTCATCGCCGAGATGTTCCCCGTCGTGCTCTCCGACAGCCTGGCCCGCAACCGGCTGCGCATGGCGGACATCGACGCCTTCGTCACCCACCAGCCCAACCCGAGGCTGCTGCGCTCGGTCGGCACCGCGGCTGGCATCCCACCCGACCGTCTGCCGATCGTCGCGGAAGAGGTGGGCAACATCGGCGCCGCCTCGACCCCGTACACGCTGGCCGCGGCGGCCGTGGAGACCCCGCTGCGCCGCGGCGACCGGATCGTCCTCGCCACCTTCGGCGCCGGCATGACATGGGGCAGCGCCCTCCTCACCTGGAGCGGCGCCCCCGTCATCCGTACCGGCCCCACCACGTGACCCACATCCGACGAGAGGAGCAGACGTGAACAGCAGCACCACCCTCACCGCCGCCGACGCCTTCCGGCTCGACGGGGCCCGCGTCCTGGTGACCGGCGCGTCGCGCGGCATCGGACGTGCCGTCGCCCTCGCCCTCGCCGACGCCGGCGCGGACCTGGCGCTGTCCGCCCGCGGCGCGGAAGCCCTGCGGAACACCGCCTCCGAGGTCGAGCGGCGGGGACGAACCGCCGTCCCGGTACCCGGAGACCTCGCGGAGCCCACCCGGGCCGGCGCCGTCGTCGACGAGGCGGCCGCGGCACTCGGCGGACTCGACGTGGTGGTCCACAACGCCGGCGTCCTGCCGAGCCGACCCGACGGCACACCGCTGCTGGCCCCGCTGCACGGCGCCAGCCAGGAGGACTGGGACAGCGTGGTGACCGTCAACCTCAACGCCTCCGCCGCGCTCTGCCGCCACGCCCACCGGCACCTGACCGCCTCCGGGCGGGCCAGCGTGGTGCTGATGTCCTCCGTCGCCGGCGCCATGGGCGCCCCCCTGATGGAGGCGTACGCCGCGACCAAGGCGGCCCAGATCTCCCTGGCCCGCAGCCTGGCCGTCGGCTGGGCACGCGAGGGGATCCGGGTCAACGCGCTGTGCCCGGGATGGACCCGCACCGACATGACGGCGTTCGCGCACCGGACCGGCCCGCTCTCCGACTGGCTGATGGCGCACGTACCGCTGGGTCGCTGGGCCGAGCCGGAGGAGGTCGCGTGGGCCGCGCTCTACCTCGCCTCGCCAGCGGCCGCCTACCTGACGGGCCAGGCCCTGCTGCTGGACGGCGGAGTGTCGGTACCCGACGGCGGTCTCGCCGGCGTCCCCAAGCCCGCCTCCCCCTTCGCCGAGGGGTGAGTCCAGGTGCCGACCACCCCGACCGGCCGACTCCCCGGCACCGCCACCGTGTGCGGCATCGGTGCCTCCCTGCCCCCCGACGTGCTGAGCAACGACGACGTGGTGCACGAGGGGAACCTGAACGTCACCGACGAGTGGATCCGCGCCCGCACCGGCATCGCGCGCCGCCACCGGGTCGGCACCGGCGTCTCCACCGGCGACCTCGCCACGGCGGCCGGGCGAGCCGCGATGGAGTCGGCCGCCGGAGCGCCCCCCGACCTGGTGCTCGTGGCCACCACGACACCGGACCGCCGTTGCCCGGCCACCGCCCCCGAGGTGGCCCACCGCCTCGGCCTGGGCACCGTCCCCGCCTTCGACCTGGCCGCCGTCTGTTCGGGCTTCGTGTACGCCCTCTCCGTCGCCACCGGTCTGGTCCGGGCCGGGACGTGCGCCCGCCCCCTCGTCATCGGCGCCGAGACGTACTCGACCATCGTCGACCCCCGGGACCGGAACACCGCCATCCTCTTCGGCGACGGCGCCGGAGCGGTGCTCCTGCGCGGCGGGCAAGCCACTGAACCGGGCGCGGTGCTCGCCACCGACCTCGGCGCCGACGGATCGGGCGGCGACCTGATCTCCATCGCCGCCGGCGGTTCCCGCGCGCCGGCCGCCACGGCGTCACCGGCGCCCGACCGCCGGTACCTGCGGATGCGTGGCCGAGAGGTCTACGCCCTCGCGGTCCGCCAGATGACACGGTCGTCACGCACCGTGCTGCGCCAGGTCGGCTGGCCCTCCTCGTCGGTCGGCGCCTTCATCGGCCACCAGGCGAACCAGCGCATCCTGGACGCGGTCGGAGAGCGGCTCGGCATCGCGCCGCGCCACCGGTTCGGCAACATCCAGGACGTGGGCAACACAGCGGCGGCCTCGGTACCGCTGGCGCTGGCCGACACCGCCGCCCGCGGCCTCGTGCGCCCCGGCACGCGCACCCTGCTGACGGCCTTCGGCGGCGGGTTGACCTGGGGCACCGTCGCCCTCGGCTGGCCGGCGGCCACCCCGCGCACCGCACCCCCCAGCCCGCCCGCCGCCGTGCCTCACCACCACTCCCGACCCGAACGCCACCTGCGAAAGGACCCCTCATGGATCCCGTCCACGACCACCTGACCACCGTCCTCACGAACAAGTTCGAGGTCGCCCCCGGCGACGTCCGCCCGGAAGCGACGCTCACCGAACTGGGCCTCGACTCCCTCAGCGCCACCGAACTCGCCGTCACACTCCAGGAGCACTGGGGCGTCGAGGTCCCGGAGGACGCCTTCACCGGCGAGTCGACGGTGCGGGACGTCGTCACACGCACGCGCGACCTGTTGGACGACGCCCGGCGGCCCACGGCGCGGGACGGCGCGGAATGAGCGACGCCCACACCGCCGGGCCGGTAGTGGCGGTCAGCGGCGTCGGCCTGGTGACACCGGCCGGGGTCGGCGTCGAGGAGACCTGGCGCCGCGTCTGCTCGGGACTGCCCACCGCCGCCGAGGACCCCACGCTGGCCGGCGCGCCGATCACCGTCTCCTGCCGGGTCCACGGCTTCGATCCGCGGCGACACGTCGGCGGCACGCGCCCCTCGCGGCATGACCGCTTCACGCAGTTCGCCGTCGCGGCGGCGCGGGAAGCGATCCGGGACGCCGCGCTCGACCCGCGGACGTGGGACGGCGCGCGGGTCGCCGTGGTCCTCGCCTCGGCGGCCGGCGGCGTCGCCACCTACGAGGAGCAGCACCGCAAGCTCCTGACCACCGGCCACCACACGGTCTCCCCCCTCACCCTGCCCTCGTTCCTGCCGAACATGGCCGCCGGCCAGCTCGCGATCGAGCTGGGCGCGCACGGCCCCGCCCTGCACACGGCCACCGCGTGCGCGTCCGGGGCGAGCGCGATCATCACGGCCGCCGGCCTCCTGGAGCGTGGCGCCTGCGACATCGTCGTGGCGGGCGGCAGCGACGCCATGGTCACCCCGCTGTGCGTGGCCGGCTTCGCCCAGGCGGGGGCCCTGTCCCGGCGCTCCGACGACCCCGCCGGCGCCTCCCGCCCGTTCGACGCCGCACGGGACGGTTTCGTCCTCGCGGAGGGCGCCGGCGTGCTGGTGCTCGAACGAGCCGTCGACGCCGCCGCCCGGCGGGTCTCTGCCCGCGCGCTGCTCGTGGGGCACGGCTCGTCGACCGACGCCCACCACGCCGTGGCTCCGCGCCCGGACGGTCGCTGGCTGCGGGACGCCATGCGGCAGGCACTCGCCGGCGCCGGCGCCGCCCCGGCGGACGTGGACCACGTCAACGCGCACGGCACCGGCACCCGGCTCAACGACCGCACCGAGGCGGCCGTCCTGCGCGACCTCTTCCCCGCCGGCCCGTCGGTGACCGCGGCCAAGGGCGTCACCGGCCACACCATGGGCGCGGCCGGCGCCATCGAGGCCGCCCTCACCGTCCTGACCGTGCAGCGGGGCATCGTGCCCCCCACCGCCAACTTCCACCGGCCCGACGCCGACACCGCGGACATCGATGTCGTCGACGACGTCGCGCGAACCCAACGTGTCGGGCTGGCGGTCAGCAACTCGTGCGGCTTCGGAGGCCACAACGCGGTGCTCGCCTTCGCCCCGGGCTCCGCCGCCCCGAGCCGGGGACGGAGCCGGCCCGCCCGAAGCCGTCACCCGACCCCGTCACCCGACGGGCTGTGAGGGGTTGAACTCCTTTCGGCGATCGCCGTGACCGCCAGGGCGACGGCGGTCAGCGGGGACAGCAATGCCCAGGCGAGGGTGAAGCCGCCGGTGAGATCCACCAGGAGGCCGAGCAGGGGCGGCACCGCGACGATCGCGATCTGGTTGACGGACATGGCCAGCCCCAGGGCGAAGCCGGTCCTGCCAGGTGGGGCGGATTCGGTGACGTAGGCGACCCACCGGCCGTACCAGCCGAAGCCGAAGAAGCGAGCCAGACGAAGACGCCGGAGGCGACGACGGGTTCCGCCGGATCCGGCCCTTCCTGAACGCCGCCCGCCGCAGCGCCCGGGCCGCCACCTACGCCGAGGGTTCCCCCGTCGGCGAACCCCGGGACACCGTCCGGTACACCCCGATGATCCGCGTCCCACCCCGGGAACGATCGCGGCCATGAGGGCCCCAGGCCGCCCCCTTCCCCCGATCGACCAGGTCGGGTGTCGGCCGTTGGCGACCCGGTGCTGGCATCTGCTTTGCGCCGTCGGGTCCGCCGGCAGGGAGTCGGCGATATCCTCTTCACCGGGACGGCGCTGCGCCAACTCGTGCGGGCCGCAGGGGGCTTGATGGCGGATCGTCAGCTGGCGGGAGGCCCTTGAGGCCCTGAGGCACGACCAGCCCGAAGTGGAGGCCGGCTTGCGAACACTCGTGGACATGATCCGACGGCAGCTTCCCACCGGCGACAGGCGTTGAGCCCCGCCCAGCAGCAGACCGTTCATGCGGTCAACGGCTTCGCCTACGGCTGTATCGGCGCGGACATCCACGTCTTCGGTGACGGCGCGCCACTGTACGTCCTTCAGCGATGGCGCCCCGAAGCCCGGCCGAGTCCGTCCTGGCTACTGGACCTGCCCAGCCGCATGCTGAACGCGCGGTTCGCGGTCGTCGACTTCAGCGGGCGCCAGAACGAACTCGCCGACCTGCGCCGCTGGCGCGATCACGGTCCACGGTTGGCGGTCCAGTGGCTGCACGCTCCCGGCGGTCAGGGCAAGAGCCGACTGGCCGCGCAGTTCGCGAAGGAGTCGGAGGCCGCCGGCTGGACCGTCGCAACGGCCGCGCGTGGCCTCGGCGTCACCCACCCGCCCCCCGGGAGCCAGGACCTGCGCACCGACTCCAGCGCCGGCGCACTCCTGATCGTCGACTATGCCGACCGGTGGCCGGCTGCCCACCTGACCTGGCTGCTCAGCAACACGCTCCTGCACCGGGCCACCGACCAGGCGCGAGTGCTGCTGCTGGCCCGCAGCCGAGACCCCTGGCCCGCCGTACGCGCCTCGCTCGCCGACCTCCAGGCCGACGCCTCGACACGCGCCTTACCGCCCCTGGCCGACACCGGCCGCCGGATCGGCGACAGCGAGCGCCACGACATGTTCCGCGCCGCACGCGACGCCTTCGCCGCCCTGTACGGGATACCCGCCTACCTTGTCGAACCGCCCGACGAACTGAGCGAGCCGGACTTCGGGTTGACGCTCGCGGTCCACATGGCCGCCCTGGTGGCCGTGGACCGCCACGCCCATGCCGGCACCGCGGCCACGGGGCCGGACCTGACCGGCCTGACCGCCTATCTGCTGGACCGGGAACGCCGCCACTGGCACACGCTGCACGAGACCGGGGCGCTCGGCACCACCACGGCGGAGCTCTCCCGCGCCGCCTTCGTCGCGGCGCTCACCGGACCGCTCCCTTACCCGGAAGCGAAGAGGGTGCTCGGGACGGCAGGACTCGGTGCCGACGCGGACCGCCTGCTCACCGACCACGCGTACTGCTACCCACCCGGCGCCTCCAGCACCGTCCTGGAACCTCTCCACCCCGACCGTCTCGCCGAGGACTTCCTGGCGCTCTCCCTGCCGGGCCACCACCTCGCCGACCACGCCGCCGATCCCTGGGCCGCCGGGATCCCCGAACTCCTGCTTCCCGCAGCCGAGTCCGTCGGCTCCGAAGAGGGCGACGACGGACTGCCGTCCTATACCCCCCGGGCTCTCACCTTCCTCACCGCCGCCAGCCACCGCTGGCCCCATGTGCTCGCCACGCTGGAAAACCTCGACGCGCGCCTGCCGGAGGACCTCGGCGCGAGCGACGAGCTCGCCGCGGCCGCGGCCGACCTCGCCGAGCGCCTCGCCCCGCGCCGCCTGTCGGCAGCGGTCGACACGGCCGAACGCGCCCGGATCCACCGCGAGTTGGGGCAGCGACTCGACCAGGCGAGCCGGGCAGGGAAGGCCGCCCCGGCGTTGGCGGAGGCCGTGCGGCTCTATCGTGGACTCGCCGCCTCGACCCCCCGGGACTTCGAAGCCCGCTTCGCTGAGTCGTCGTTCGAACTGGCCCAGGCGCTGGTCTTCGCGGATCTGGAACCCTGGGCGCGGAAGCCCTTCGAGAACCTCTCGGCCGACGCCGCACGACTC
The DNA here is from genome assembly GCF_042722465.1 of Streptomyces sp. NPDC127098. Lineage (NCBI taxonomy): Bacteria > Bacillati > Actinomycetota > Actinomycetes > Kitasatosporales > Streptomycetaceae > Streptomyces > Streptomyces sp. NPDC127098. The sequence continues at coordinate 20,905 of NZ_JBHXFJ010000013.1, read as the reverse complement.
GAACAGGCGGCCGCGGCGATCCGGGACGCCATCGAGACCTTCCGCCGGCTGGCGGCGGAGAACCCCGCCGAGTACCAGCACCGCCTGGCCGCGACGCTGACCGCGGCGGCCTTCCTCGTGCCGCGGCTGGGACCGTCCGACCTGGCGGTGGCCGCGGCGCGGGAGGCGGTCGACATGGTTCGCCGCCTGGCGGACGAGGCCCCCGACGAATGGGCCGACCAGCTGCCCTATGTGCTGGCGGCCTCTGCCGTGGCCTTCACCGGAGCAGACGCCGAGCAGGCAAGGGCGCTGGCCGACGAGGCGGTCGGCAGCGCTCGCCGGATGGTCCGCGAGGACCCGGAGACCCACCTGGAGCACCTGGTCTTCATGCTGTCCATCCGGGGGTCGGTGCTGCTGAGGCTGGAGCGGGCCGAGGAAGCCGTCGACGCGCTCAGCGAGGCCGCGGAGCTCAGCGGACGACGACCACGAGCGGATCAGGGCAGGGACCCCTGGTACGAGATCATGGCCCAGACGCTCAGCTTCGTGTGGCTGCAGGAGCGGGCCACCGGGGCGACGACCGGGCGGAGCATGGCCGTACAGGTGCTGAGCCGCCTGGCCTACGGCGACACCGCCGGTCGCGGGCCCGGGCTGCTGAGAGCCCTGGTGGGCCTCGAGGGCATGCTCGATCCGACCGCGCACCTCGAGGACGCACTCGCCGTGCATCGCGCGGTCATCCACCTCCTCAGAACGTCGGACGAGATCTCGTACGCGGGGGACGACTTCCTGGGACGGTCCGACGTCCACGGCGTGCTGGTCACGGCGAGCATCCTCCTGGCGAGAAACGGACGGTGGGAGGAGGCCCTGGCCCACCTGGACGAAGCGGCCGGGGAACTACGGGCCGAGGGAACGAGACCTCTCGACGCGGCCCTGGGCGGCGTGCTCACCACCATGACCGCCGACCTCGCCGACCTCGGTCCCGACGAGGACGACGATCCCTACCACCGCATGGCCCGGCCCCGGGCCGTGCGCGTGCTGGGGCGGATCGCCGAGACCTATCGCCGCCTCGCGCGGGACGACCCCGCCGCGCACGAACTCGGCCTCTCCGTCACGACGAAGATCCTGTCCGAGGCGCAGTGGCTGCTGGGACGGCGGCAGGAAGCCGTGGACGCCGGCCGGGAATCGGTCCGAACCCGGCGGCGCTGCGCCGCCAGGGACGGTGGGGCCGAACACCGCGACCAACTCGCCCTCGCCCTGCACCGCCTCGCGGACAAGCTGACGGACACCGGCCACGCCGAGGAAGCGGCCACCGCGGCGCGAGAGGCCGCAATCCTCTGGCGCGCTCTGTCCCGCGAGTACCCCGCCTACTCCTACCGGAGCCAGGGTGTCGCCGAGGCCCTCTACCTCGTCGCCCTGAATCTGCGTCGGCTCCGCCCGGCCGAGGCCCTGTCCGCCGCGGAGGAGTCCGCGACGCTCCTCCGGCGCTTCGCGGCCGACGACCCCGCCGGGTACCAATCCAGCCTCGCCACGGTTGACGGCCTCGTCGCCGATATCCGCCAGGAACTCCACGGGTAGCCGGGGACCGGCCGCTGGTCGAGGCACGCGGTGTCACCGGAGCAGGTCGCCTCGCTGGCTCTGGCCCTCCGCGCCGGGTAGCCGTTTCCAGGACCTGGCGGACCCGGTCGATGCGGGCGGGCTGTACTCGACCGTTCCCGACCTGTCGCGGTCTCCCCACTGCGCGGCGGCTGGTCACCAGGGACCGCGGGGCGTAGCCGCCAGTCCTGGTGCCGAGGGGCCGGGCTCGCTCAGATGCTGAAGCGTTCCCTGCCCAGCAGCGGACGCACCCGGGAGCCGAAGCCGCCGGTGCGGAAGGGGCGTTGCAGGAGACCCGGTCGGAGTCGCTGGGCCAACGCGGCGGCGATCATGCCCTGGTCGAGGGCGAGGACGAAGTCGCTGACGCGGCCCGTGGCGACGTTGACCGAGTCGCGGAAGCCGTAGCGGTCGTCGTAGGCGCCGAAGTCCCGGGCCAGGGCCCCGAGGTTGGCCAGGGCCTCCGGTTCGGCGTAGGGGAGGGCGAGGAAGGAGGCGTGAGGGGTGACCACCCCGAGGGAGTGGTAGCCGTCCTCCTGCATGCCGATCGCGTCGACGCCGTACTCGCGGTAACCGCCCTCCGGGATGTTGGCGGGGGAGAACCCCCAGTAGCCGTACTCCTCCTCGATCAGACCGTGCTCGATCTGGCTGCGGACGTGGCGCCGGTGGTTGGTGCCCCACGAGCGGGGCGACCATTCGGCCTCAGGGACGAACAGCGGCACCATCAGGGCCTCGAACATCGACCCGCCCCAGGTGGGGACGAGGGCACGGCCCCGGTGGGTGTAGTGGCCCTGCCACACGCGTACGCCGTCCACCGTGACGTACCTTCCCTCGGGCTCCTGTTCCTGGCCCATGCCGGGCAGCAGCGTGCGGAACATGTGCCAGTAGTGCGCGCCGGGCAGGCTGCCGTCCGCGATGCCGAGGTAACTGGCCATGCGGGGCTCGGTGTTGAGGGCGCCGTAGTGGTGCCCTGTGGGTTCGCCCTTGCCCGGCCCGTCGGGCCAGAAGCCGCCCCGCAGCTGGCCGGGGCCCGCGACCGGGTCGGCCGGGTCGTACGGCGTGTAGTAGTACGACCAGTCGGCGTCGTCGAGCAGGGCCGCGACGCGCGGGCGCAGCGTGCTGTCGGCGTCGGCGGCGATCATCAGCCCGGTGACCAGCCAGGCGTTGTCCACGCTGGACAGGAACGGGCGGATCGGCGCACCGGTCTCCGGCCAGCTCGTCAGGAGCGAACCGTCGTGGGCGTCGTACCAGTTGAACCAGAACCCGTGGGCGCGTTCCAACCTCTCCACGGCCGCGAGGGTGCGGGCGAGACGGTCGCGCATGGTGGCGGGGGAGATCACGCCGAGACCGGCCGCGGCCACCGTGGACCACAGGCTGCACCCGATGTTGGTCGGGGAGGTCTGGCGGGAGGGCACGGGGGTGCCGGGGCGGCTCACGTCGATCTTGTCCGCGGTGAGGCCGAGGTCCGTGGTCATGGCCTCGATGGACCGGTAGGTGGCCGCGAACACGGTGCTGAGTGTGGGGGAGCCGGAGCTGGAGGCGGCGCGGGGGCGGGGCCCGCTAAGGGCGGTCGCCGAGGCGGTGGGGGCCGCGGCACAGACGGCGGCTGCCGCGGTCGCGGCGGCCGTGAGCAGACGACGACGGTTCATGGGGCTCACTCCTCGATGAGGGCCGATCGGAGGGGGCGGTGCCGTGCGTGTGGTGCGCTGGTCCCCGGGGGCCGGCGGCTCTTCGGGTGCACCGGCCCCGGGGTGCTGGGGTGGGATGCCGGGGCGTCAGGAGGCCACGCGCGGGAGTTCCCGGGTGCGGCCGATGCCGCCGAGCCAGGCGGCGGATGGCTTGGGGGTGCGCTCGAAGGTGACCGGGTCGACCGCGATGAGGCCGAAGGTGGGCTCGTAGGAGCCCCACTCGTAGTTGTCCAGGGCGCTCCACGCGTAGTAGCCCCGGATGTCGAGGCCGTCCTCGATGGCGGCGGCGACCTCGGACAGGGCGCCCGTGTAGTAGTCGATCCGGCGGGTGTCGTCGTCGGTGGCGATGCCGTTCTCCGTGACGATGAGGGGGACTTCGCCCACGACATCCGCGGAGTGCCGCAGCGCGGGGCCGATGGCGGGCGGGTAGTACTCCCAGTCGGTGAGGGTGCGCTCGGCGTCCTCGGGGGTGGGGATCGGTCCTTCGGGGCCGACCCTGGTGCGGGTGTACGCCTGGACGCCGAGGAAGTCGTCGCCGCGGGCCGCCTCCAGGAACACGTCCTCGCGAGGGTACCGGTATGCCGCGGTCACGTCCTCGGCGCCCGGCAGGGCCTGGTAGTTCTGGTTGGCGACGGTCCAGCCGACCTGGATGTCGGCGTCGATGTCCTTCACCGCGCGGACGGCGGCGCGGTGGGCGGCGATGACGGCCTCGGTGGTCGCCCCGTCCGGAGCCGGCGTGCCCACCGGGCCCCAGCCGATGTCGCCGGCCTTCGCCGCCCCCGCCATGACGGCGATCATGTTGGGCTCATTGATCGTGCACACATGGCGGACGCCGCTGCCGATGACCGGCGCGGTCGCGGCCACGTAGCGGGCGAAGAGGTCGACGGCACCGTCGGCGGTCCACCCGCCGCGCTCCGCGAACCAGCGGGGCACGGTGAAGTGATGGAGCGTGACCATGGGACGCAGCCCGCGCTCGATGGCGCCGTCGACCATGCGGCGGTAGTGGGCGAGTTCGGCCGGTGAGAAGTGGCCGGGGGCCGGCTCGACGCGGGCCCACTCGACGCTGAACCGGTAGTCCGTGAAGCCGAGTTCCACGAGCAGGTCCATGTCCTCGCGCCACCGGTGGTAGCTGTCGCAGGCGTCCAGGCTCGGCTCCGCGATCTGGGGGGTGCCGCTGTGCTCCTTCTGCCACCAGTCGCTGTTGGTGTTGTTGCCCTCGATCTGGTGAGCGGCGGTGGCGGCACCCCACAGGAAGTGGGCGGGCAGGGGCAGTTGGCTCGAAGACATGGATGGGTCCTTGGTCCGGGGAGGGGAGTGAGGGGTCGAAGGGGGAGGTCGGTCACCTGATGCCGACGGTGGCGACGCCCTGGACGAAGAAGCGCTGCAGGAACATGAACAGGGCCACCACGGGAGCGATGACGAGGACCGCGCCGGCGAGCAGCAGACCGTAGTCGGTGGCGTTCTGCCCCTGCGAGTACAGCGCCAGGGCGACCGGCAGGGTGTACTTGTCCTCGCTCTGGGCCGCCACCAGCGGCCACAGGAAGTTGTTCCACGAACTGAGGGCGGTGAGGATCGTGAGGGTCGCCAGGGGCGGTCCGCACAGCGGCAGCACGATCCTGGCGAAGGTACGCACCTGCCCGGCGCCGTCGATCCGCGCCGCTTCCAGGAGCGAGTCCGGGATGCCCAGCATGAACTGGCGCATGAGGAACACCCCGAGCGGCGTGGCCAGATACGGCAGGATCAGGGCCGGATAGGTGTCGACCAACTGCAGCTTGGCCACCATGACGAACAGCGGCACGAACGTGACCACGCCAGGCACCATGAGCATGATCATCACCATGGCGAACAGCAGGCGCTTGCCGGCGAAGTCCAGCTTGGCCAGCGCGTAACCCACCATCGAGCAGAACACCAGATTGCCCAGCACGGTGACGACCGCGACGAGAAGGCTGTTCAGGAAATAACGGCCGATGTTCAACTCGCCGAGCCAAGCGGTGTAGTTGCTCACCGTCGGCGACCGCGGAAGCCAGCCGCCCGGGTCGCGCAGCAACTCGCCCTGGGTCTTGAAGGACGACAGCAGCATCCAGACGAACGGCAGCAGCGTCGCGGCCAGCGCCAGGGCGAGCACGAGGTAGGTCAGCGCCCGGAAGCGTCGTGAGGCCGCCGCCGCGGTGGGACGAGGGGGAGTGTCGTTTCGCATCGTCGGGCCGCCTCAGTCCCTGGACCGCAGCAGACGGAACTGGATCACGCTGAGCGCGGCGACCACGGTGAACAGCACATAGCTGGCGGCGGCGGCGTACCCGTACTCGCCGAAGCCGAACTGGTTGTAGGTGAAGTAGCTCACCGACAACGTGGAATCCAGTGGACCGCCCTGCGTCATGACGAACGACTCCTCGAAGAACTGCATGTAGGCGACCGACAGCAGTACGGCGCCCAGCAGCAGGGTCGGGCGCAGCAGCGGCAGGGTGATCAGGCGAAAGCGCTGCCAGGGACCCGCGCCGTCCACGACGGCCGCCTCGTGGAGCTCCGGGGGGACGTTCTGCAGGCCGGCGAGAAAGATCACCATCAGCGTGCCCATGTTCCGCCACGCGGTCATGACGATCAGCGACGGCAACGCCCAGGTGGTGCTGTGCAGCCAGTCTGGCCCGCTGATACCGACCCAGCCGAGCATGGTGTTGAGCAGCCCGTCGGGTTGCAGGACGAAGCGCCACACCACGGCCACGGCGACGATGCTGGTCACCACGGGGGTGTAGAAACCCGTCCGGAACACCGTGCGGAACCGGGTGATGCCGCTGTTGAGGGCCACGGCCAGCGCGAGGGCGACCGCCATGGTCAGCGGGATGCCCACCACGACGACATACCCGGTGTTCAGCAGCGACTTCCGGAACTGCGCGTCCCCGAACAACTCCGCGTACTGGTCGAGGCCGACGAAGTTCACCGCGAACGGGGTCTGCGCGTCCGTGCCCCGGAAGTCGGTGAACGACATCAGGAGGGAGGAGACGAGCGGCACGAGCATGAAGACGCCGAAGACCAGCATGAACGGCAGCGCGAACAACCACGCGGCCAGACCCTGCCGTCGTCGCGCGGCTGAGGCACGGCCCCCGCGCCGGCCGCCCCGCCTGCCCGGGCCCCGACCGGCGCCGCGCTCACCGGCGGCCCGAGGACGAAGGGTGGTGCTGTGAGCCATCCGATCAGTTCCCGGTTCCTATCGACTCGGCGGCGCTCTGCAACTCGCCCAGCGCCTCGGCGGGATCCGCGCCCCGGACGATGCGCTCCAGCTGCGTGTCACCGGCGGCGCCGACCTGCGTCCAGGCCGTGTTGGCCGGGGGCGACATGACGTCGTTCAACTGGTCCCGGAACACCTCGAGCTTCGGGTCCCCGCTCAGCCTCGAGTCGTCCCAGGCCGACTGCGACGCGGGCAGGTCACCCGTGAGCTCGTACCACTCCGCCTGCACGTCCGGCCGGATCAGGTACTCCACCAGCTTCCAGGCCGCGTCGCTGTTCTCGGAGTCGCGGAAGACGACCAGGTCGGAGCCGCCGACGAACGAGGTGCCGCTCTCGTTCCTCGGAAACGTCATGACGCCGTACGAACTGTCGAAGTCGTCGCCACCGGCCTCCCTGAGCAGGCTCATCTCGTAGCCGCCGGCGATGAGCACCGGCGTGCGCCCGTCGACGAACGCGGACTCCGCCGTGCCGGCCTCGGTGGACATGTTCGGGTCGGCGATCCCGTCCGTGAAGAAGCTCTGGTAGTACTCCAACGCCTCGACCATCCGCGGGGTGTCCAACGTCCACGCGGTGCCGTCGCCGTTCATCAGCGACGCCCCGGCCGACCAGATCCACGGCAGCGCGCCCTGGAAGGAGTCGGTGCCCCGCGGAAGCAACGCGATGCCCCAGTCCGCGCCGGCGCGCGTCTGCATCGCCCGGGTCAGCTCGCGAAAGTCCTCCCAGGTCTCCGGTGGCCTCGGGTAGCCGGCCTCCGCGGCCAGGTCCGTGCGGTAGTAGATGACCCGCACGTCCACGTACCACGGCACACCCACCGTGGCCCCGTCCACCACCGTCGGCCCCTTCACGTCGGCGAAGATGTCACCGGTGTCGAGTCCTTCCGGCACCGGCTGGAAGGCCCCGGCGAAGTCGGGCATCCAGGTCGTGCCCATCATCCCGATGTCCGGCACCGTGCCGCCGGCGATCGCGGTCTGGTACTTGTCGTGCGCGCTCTCCCAGGGCACGGCGGTGACCTCCACCCGCGCCCCGGGATTCTCCTCCTCGAAGCCCCTGGCCAACTCCGGCAGGAGCTCGGCCTCGGTGCCCTGCGCCCACACCCGGACCGTTCCGGTGACCCGACCCGACGGCACCGTGCCGGCGGACGCCGGCGAGTCGGTGCCGCCGCGCCCGCACCCGGCGAGCACCACCGGGATGGACCCGCACATGGCCGCGACGAAAGCCCGTCTCCGCACCTCGCTGCTCCTCTCGTGGAAACCGCCACCCGACCGGGCAGCGCGGAACGTCCGATCCAAGGTCGATCTAAGCGCTTAGATTCGGAGCGTGGACGGGACTCTAAGCGCTTAGAAGCAGGACTGTAAAGAGCAAGTACCGGCGACATCACGGGCATGAGTCCCGACCCGGCGGTCCCCGACCGGCTGAGCGGGCGGGTGGGAGGGCCCGCCGGGGCGGCTACCGCTTCGAGTGGCGAGACCTCAGGGCCGCGCGCAGCCGCAGCTCTCGCGCAGCACGACCTGCACCGGTAGGCGGCGCACGATCGGTGGCTCCTCGGGGCTGCTGATCCGGCTCACGAGGATGTCCACCGCGGTGCTTCCCATCGCCTGCATCGGCTGGCGCACCGTCGTCAGCGTCGGCCGCACGACCCGACCCGCCATGACCCCGTCGAAGCCCGTCACGACCACCTGCTCCGGTACCCGCACCCCGCGTTCGGCCAGCGCCGTCATCAGCCTGATCGCGTCCAGGTCGGTGACGCACACGAACGCCTCGGGCAGGCCACCGTCCGCCAGCAGCCGCGCGACGAGGCCGTCCGGGTCCTTCCGCTCGGCCGCCAGTCGGGCCGGCGCCGGGCGCGGCCCCCGGATCCCGGCCGCCCGCAGCGCCGCCTGGAACCCGGCGAACCGCTCCTCGAAGTCGAAGATGCTCGTCTCGCCGAAAAAGCGCAGGTCACGCAGACCGTGCTCGGTGACCAGGTGCTCCGTGAGCGCGCGCATCCCGCCGCGGTTGTCGGCTGAGACGATGCTCAGGCCCTGATGCTGGGGCTCTTCGGAGAGCGCTACCACCGGTATCCGCTGCGAGATCCGCTCCAGCACGTCGTCGGGAACGGTGCGAGGGAACACCGTGAGGCCGTCGACACGTCCGACGATGTCGGTGACCGCCGCGGCGCTGTCGACCTGGCTGCCGCCACCCATCAGCAGGGCGTAGCCGCGGCGCCAGCAGGCGAGCTCGACACCCCGCTGCACCTCGTCGGTGTACAGCGGGTACAGCCGGTGGTCCTCGTCCCGGTCGTCCCGGACCACGGAGACCGCCTGCCCCGTCCGCCCCTGACGGATCGGCTCCACCGCGGCGGGCTCGTCGAACGACTCCGGGAAGAAGTAGTCGAACGAGTACAGGCCGAGCGCCCCGGTACGCCCGTGCGCCAGCCCGCGCGCACTCGCGCTCGGCACGTAGTTCAACGCCTCGGCGGCGGCCAGGACCAGCCTCCGGGTCTCTTCCTTCACCTTGTGGGGACGACGGAAGGTCATCGACACGGTCGCGATGGACACGCCTGCCCGTTGCGCCACGTCGTACACCGTCGCAGCCTTCGCCACGCTCCCGCCTTTCCTCAGCCCTGCGCCATGTTATGCGCTTAGATCGAGTGCCCGGCGACGAGGCGGCCCCTGGCGGCGGCGACGGGATCCACCGGGCCGCGTCGGTCCATGGAGACCTCGATGCGTTCACCTTCCTCGCTGGCCCGCTCGCGCGGGCCACGCTCCATCCGGCCGAGGTCCTGTTCGGCCGCGTAGTCGATGAGGTGGTAACGGGTCCCCCGCCGCACGTCCGACTCCTCGTCCCAGTACGCGGGCGCGGTCTCGGCGACGATGGCTTCGGCCCGTTCGCCCTCATGCGCGTGGTAGACCTGCGACCCGCGACGACGAAGGCGACGGCACCGTCAGCTGAACCACGGTGAGCAGCGTGCCCCACAGCGGCCACCACCCGTGCGCCTTGATGAACACCCGCCGAGCACGATCAACGCCACCGGCCAGCACCCCAGCAGCGCGACCGTGCTCACGCCGTCAGCAGGCTCGCCAGGACGGCGCACACCCCGACCACCACGGCGACCGCCACCGGGCGCCGTCCCTCGCGCTCACGTGCCCCGTCCCTTTCCCCTCGCCGCCCGCCCTCGCCCCGTGGGTCCTTGATAGCGCGGCCCGGTCCGGGACCCCTCCCGATCCGGCGAGGCCCCCACGGCTGGCACTGTCCGAAGGCCCCGGACGGCTGGTGACACGACTACTGCACGACGGCTGTGCGGAGGTCCGTCCGGTGCCGCGGCTGAGGTGACAGCGGCCGGCTGCCCGCGGTCACTGCGCGGTGTAGCCGCCGTCGACGGGGAGGGCGATACCGGTGACGTAGCTGGCGCCGGGGCTGCACAGCCACAGGACGGCCTGGGCGATCTCGTCGGCGGTGCCCAGCCGGTCGATGGCCTGGCCGGATTCGGCCTGACCACGGTCGAGTTCCCCGCCCTCGACCATGGCGTCCACCATGGGGGTGCTGATGGTGCCGGGGCAGACGGCGTTGATGCGGACGCCGCGCGCACCGTATTCGAGTGCGGCGCTCCTGGTCAGGCCGATGACGCCGTGCTTGGAGGCGTGGTAGGCGGCACGGCCCGGGTTGCCGACGAGGCCGCCGAGGCTGGAGCAGTTGACGATGGCGCCGCTTCCTTGGGTGCGCATGTGGCGCAGTTCGTGCTTCATGGCCGCCCAGATGCCGCGCAGGTTGATGGCCTGGACGCGGTCGAACTGGTCGGCACCCTCGTCGGCGGCGTCGGTGGGCGGGTGCATGATCCCGGCGTTGTTGTAGGCCATGTCGAGCCGTCCGAAGTCCTCCACCGTGCGATCGACGGCGGCCGTGACCTGGTCTTCGTCGGCGACGTCGCAGACCAGTCCAAGGGCCTGATGGCCCGCGTCGGTGAGCTTCCTCGCCGCCTCGTGCACCGCGGCCTCGTTGATGTCGGCGAGGGCGACGGCGGCACCCGAGGCGGCGAAGGCACGGGCGGCAGCCAGGCCCATGCCGGAGCTCGCGCCGGTGACGAACGCGACCTGGCCGGCGAAGTCGTATGTGGGGTTCATGGGATTCCTCCTGTGGGACGGCGTGCGGGATGGGCGGACTGGCTCAGCGCCGGGGCGTCGACGTCGCCTCGTCGACGTCCCGCGGCACCGGGGCCCGCGCTTCGGCAGCGCCGTGGGCGATGACGCGGGTCGTCCCGCGCCTGGCGGCGACGGCCAGGGCCATGAGGAAGATCAGGACGACGGCGGCTGCCGGAGCCGTGGACAGCGGGATCAGCGCGAGCAGGACCAGCGTGGTCGTGGCGGCGGCCGGGATCGTCGTGGCCATCGGTCGGCGGTCGCTCAACCTGCCGCCGATCGCGGTGCCGCCCAGCGCACCCGCACCGAAGGCGACCAGGACCAGCGGCACGGCATCCGCCGGTATGCCGGGGCCACGCCTCACCGGAGCGCGGTGGTCCGGCGCCACGTCAGGCGGTGGCCGGGGCGGCGGTGTACTCCTCGTCGGTGACGGGGTTCAGCCAGTGCACGAGGGCGTGGTCGTCGTCGCCCTCGTTGATGGCCAGGTGGACCATCAGCCGGTTCGGGGCGGCGCCGTGCCAGTGCTCCTCGTCGGCTTCGAACAGGACGCGGTCGCCGGGCCGGATGACCTCGACGGGTCCGCCGCGGCGCTGGCACAGGCCGATGCCTTCGGTGACGAAGACGGTCTGGCCCAGCGGGTGGCGGTGCCAGTGGGTGCGCGCGCCGGGCATGAAGTGGACGAGGGAGGCGGTGACCCGGGACGGGGCCGGCGCGGCGGCGACGGCGTCGATGTAGACGTCGCCGGTGAACCAGTCGGCGGGTCCCTTGGCGGTGTCGATCGAGCTGCGGGTGATCTGCATGATGTGCTTGCTCCTTGCGCGGGCGGGTCAGGGCTTGAGGAGGGTCTTGATGGCGCGGCGCTCGTCCATGGCCTGGTAGCCCTCGGCGACCTGCTCCAGCGGCAGGGTGAGGTCGAAGACCTTGCCGGGTTCGATGGCACCGGCAAGGACGCGGTCGATGAGGTCGGGCAGGTAGCGGCGCACGGGGGCGGGGCCGCCGCGCAGGCCGACGTGGGAGAAGAACAACTCCTGGCCGTCGACGGCGACCCCGTGCGGGACGCCGACGAAGCCGACGTTGCCGCCCGGACGGGCGGAGTGCAGGGCCTGCCGCATCGCCTCGGAGGTGCCGACGCACTCCAGAACACTGTCGGCGCCGATTCCGCCGGTCAGCTCCTTGATCCGGGCCACGCCCTCGTCACCGCGCTCGGTGACGATGTCGGTGGCGCCGAACTCGACGGCGAGCTTCTGGCGGGGTTCGTGGCGGGACATGGCGATGATCCGCTCCGCGCCCATCTCCTTGGCGGCGATCACGGCACACAGGCCGACCGCGCCGTCGCCGACGACCACGGCGGTGGAGCCGGGCCTCACCTCGGCGGCGTCGGCGGCCCACCACCCGGTGCCCATGACATCGGAGACGGCCAGCAGACCGGGCCAGAACTCCTCGCCCGGCACCCCGTCGGTGGCGACCAGCGTTCCCTGGGCGTTCGGGATGCGCACGTACTCGGCCTGGCAGGTGCTCATGAACTCGCGGTTCAGGCAGTTGGACTGGAAGCCGTTCCTGCAGTTCGGACAGGCGTTGTCCGAGGTGGCGAAGGAGCCGACGACGAACTGGCCCGGCCGGACCGAGGTGACCTCGGAGCCGACCTCCTCCACGAAGCCGACGTACTCGTGGCCCATCGGATGCGGGTCGCCGATCGGCTCCGCACCGCGGTAGGGCCACAGGTCGGAGCCGCACACGCAGGTCACGGCCGTGCGGATGATCGCGTCGGTCGGGTGGAGGAGCTCGGGGCCGTCCAGGGTCTCGAAGCGGATGTCGCCGGGGGCGTGGATCACTGCGCCGCGCATGAGTAGGGGTTCCTTCGCGTGCTGGGGCGGATGGTTCCGGAGGTCCGGGGGTGCACGCCCGTCGTACCGCGGCGGGCGGAAAGCACCACGTCACCCAGGTAACCCGCTCCCAGCGCGCGTAGCGAGACACCATCAAGGGGTGTACTGCCAGTACATCCCTATGGCCGCGGGCGGGACGTACCGTCGAAGACGTGGACAACCAGGCAGAGGTCCGCGAGTTCCTCACCTCGCGGCGCGCGAAGATCACCCCCGAGCGGGCCGGACTGCCCTCCGGCAGCCGCCGACGCGTTCCCGGACTGCGCCGCAGCGAGGTCGCCGCACTGGCCGATGTGAGCGTGGAGTACTACGCCAAGCTGGAGCGCGGCAATCTCGCCGGCGTCTCCCCAGCCGTCCTCGAAGCCGTCGCCCGCGCCCTCCAGCTCGACGACGCCGAACGCGCCCACCTGCTGAACCTGGCCCACGCCGCCGACGGCTCCGACGCCCTCACCCGGCCACGCCGCCGCACCACCCGGGCCTGGACCCCGCACCGGAGCCTGCAGTGGATGCTGGACGCCGTCACCGCCGGACCGGCCTTCGTGCGCAACGGCCGCATGGACCTCCTCGCCACGAACCAACTCGCCCGCGCCTTCTACGACGACGTCTACGCCGCGGCCGACAACCAGGCGAACCTGGCCCGGTTCAACTTCCTCGACCCCGCCTCGCGCCGCTTCTACCCCGACTGGGACGAGGCCGCGGACATCGCCGTCGCCATCCTGCGCACCGAGGCCGGCCGCAACCCGCACGACAAGGACCTGCACGACCTCGTCGGCGAACTGTCCACCCGCAGCGACGCCTTCCGCACCCGCTGGGGCGCCCACAACGTCCGCCACCACGGCACCGGCACCAAACGCTTCCACCACCACGCCGTCGGTGACCTCACCCTCGCCTACGAGGGCCTGGAGATGACCGCCGAACCCGGTCTCACACTCACCATCTACACCGCGGAACCCGGCTCCGCCTCCGAGGAGGGACTGCGCCTGCTCGCCTCCTGGGCCGCCACTCGCGGCGCCGGCTTCCGCGCGGAACAGCGAGCCGACTGACCGTCACCGACCGGGCTGCCCGGGGCTCCCCGCTCTCTGGGTATTGCGGTCGGCCGTTCGCTGTCCCCAGGCGACGCCGGACCATGCCGCCGCGACCGTGTGATGTGCGCGTGACCAGATCCGTGGCGCTGGACATCGGCGAGACCTGGACCCGCGGGCCCGCCGGGCTGACTGGCTCGGAGCCGAGTACCAGGTGCGCGAGGCGTCCAGGCATGGCGAAGTGCGTGGTGCGCGCCCTGGTGGCCGGCAACCAGACGAGACCGAGTACGTCGGCGATCACCCGGCCAACGACCTGCGGCAGACGATCCGGCTGCGCACGCGGCGGACCGCACACGGCATCGCTGATCCGAGCCCTCATGACCTGCCCGATGCCCCGAAGCACACCGCCCCTGAGCGACGGGCTCCTCCCACGTGGCCCCCGCGCAGGGCGGGGGTGGCCCGACGCGTCGGGCGCGCGACAGCCGGGATCGCCATGGCCACCCCTATCCGGTTCGCCCTCGGCGGCACGGGTACTCGGCACGCTCAGCTGCCGGTCCTGCCGGTGCGTGTGCCGGTCTACGAATACGAAGGAGGAAATCCCCCGTGGCCACAGAACTGACTCTGTTCGACAGCGGCGACCTGACTGGAGATACCCAGCAGGTGCCGGTCGGCCCAGGCGAGTCCACGAACGTCCAGACGCCGTTCACCACGTGGGCCGCCACCAACGATTCGCAGTACACCGCGGAGCTGTACACCAATCCCGACTGCTCGGGTGATCCGGCGGCGCGCATCAGCGCGGGGAACACCGAAACCTTCTCGCAGGGCATGAACGTGCAGTCGATCGCATTCACCTCGTGAGCCGGAGTACGGATGGCCGGCTGCGCCGGCATGTGAACTGGTTCAGCTCCCGGGCCGCTGCGTGGCCTCCGCGACGAATGCCGCGCAGGGCGCCGGCGGTGTTGCCCGGGACGACGATGATCCGCTGCGAGGTGGCCGGGGCCTGGTGGGCGGTCGTCACGGTGGGGTAGATCAGGCGGGAGGGGAAGCCGGTGAGGCTGGGGGGCGTCCTCGACTTCCCCATGCCTTCGACGGCGGCGGAAGGAATCGTGGTGAACACCGCTCGTTAACGACATCTCCATGCATAGTGGGGCGCCGTTGTGGCGTAAATAACCCTGGAGTGTTCGGAAACGGGCGGACGATGTTCGGGGGGCGCGCTGTCTTGTCGTTCACGGTGCGGCCGCGAGGGCGGGCAGGTGTGTGCGGCGGAGGATCAGCATCGCTGCGGCGGCCGAGAGGAGCGCGGCCGCGGGGAAGCTGATCCAGAGCCACGGTGTCCCCAGCAGGCTGAGGGCGAGCAGGAGCGGGACATGGACGGCGAGGATCGATCCGACGGAGATCACGAACGAGGGACGCGCCCGTCCGCGTGCCTGGAAGTAGGTGGCCAGCAGGGCCGTCACCCCGGCGAAGGGGTAGCCGAGCGCGATGAGGCGCAGCACCTCGGCGGTCGTCTTCGCCGCGTTCGGGGCGTCGGTGAAGGCGGCGGCGAGCGGGTCGGCCGCCGCGAGCAGGCCGAGGCAGGCGACCGCCCCGTAGAGGGTGGTCGCGCGCAGCGCGAGGACCCGGGTGCGTTCGGCGCGCGCGGTCAGGCCGCGGCCGGCGTTGTAGCCGATGAGTGGTTGCATGCCCTGGGCGATGCCGGTCTGGGGCATGAGGACGAAGGTGGTGACGCGGACGGAGGTGGCGTATGCGCTGAGGGCCGCCGGGTCGCCGAGGGCCGCCAGGCGGTTGTTGGCGAGGAACATGATGAGGGTGTTGCCGAGGCCGGCGAGGAAGGACGGGGCCCCCACGGCGACCAGCTCGCGCAGGGTGGGGCCGTGTGGCCGCAGGTCGGCGAAGGTGATGCGGTAGGGGCGGTCGCGTTGGAGGAAGAAGAACCACAGGCTCATCGCCATGGAGACGGCCTGGCCGCCGACCGTCCCCACGGCGGCGCCGCGCACGCCCCAGCCGAGGCCGAAGATCAGCAGCGGGTCGAGCATGATCTGGCACAGGACCGGGATCATCCACAGCAGGGTGGAGAAGCGCAGGCGCCCCTCGGCCCGCACGAGGCTGGAGAAGCCGGTGGCGGTGATCGCGCCGGCCAGCATGATCAGCGCGTAGTCGTGGGCGTGGCCGCGGACCTCGCCCCTGGCCCCCAGCAGGGTGAGGAGCGGGTCGAGCAGGAGCAGGCCGAGGACGGTGATGGCGATCGCCGTCGTCCAGTAGACGAGAAAGGTGTTGCCGGCGGCCCGCGCGGCCTGGCCCGGGTTCCCGGCGCCGAGGCTGCGCGAGACCATGGACGCGCCTCCGACGCCGACCGTGGTGGAGACCGCCCCGAGGATGAGCAGCACGGGCGCCACGACGTTCACGGCCACCAGCGCGTCGGGGCCGACCCCTCGGGAGACGAACCAGGCGTTGGTCAGGGCGTAGATGCCGTAGGTGGCGACCGACATGGTGGTGTGGGCGCTGGTGCTCCACAGCAGCCGCCCGACCGGTCGGGTGCCGAGCGCCGCCGTGTGGTCGTGCCGCCCGGCGCGCTGGGCGGGGGGTGCCGTGGTGGTCTCTTCGCCCACGCCCATCAGCGGGTCACGGAGTCGCAGCCGAACTGGGGCATCAGCAGGTCGAGTTGTGCGCGGCCGAATTCGTACGTCGTCGCGTCCTGGTGGCCGCGGTACTTCGTCTCGACGATCATGATGACGGCGAGGTAGAGGGAGTACAGCCGCCGGCGGACGCGCTCCGAGGCGGACAGTTCGCCGATCCCGTATCCCCGCATGAAGTCGGTGGGGTCCCCGAACGCCGGCAGGTCGATGCCCGTGAAACCGGCCTCCATCAGCGGATCTCCGTAGAGGGCCCGCTCGTGGTCGAGGATGGCGACGATCCGGCTGTCCCTGATCATGGAGTTCTTGGTCCACAGATCGAGCTCGACGAACCGCGGCTCGGTCACCTCATCGAGTACGTGCGCGTTCTCGGCGAGCACAGCGCGGATCTCGTCGTAGCTCCAGCCGATGTCGACGTTGGCCCGCGCACCGTCCAGGAGGGTGTCCTCGATCATCCGGCTGAACGCCGCCCGCCAGGTTGCCGAGCCCGGCCCGGCCAGCGGTCCGAAGTGCGGCCCGACGATCGAGTTCAGCTCCCGGTTGAGCGCGCCCAGCTGCCGTCCGCCGGCGACGACGACCTCGTCCGGGAGACGCCCCTGCGAGGTGGCGATACCGAAGTTGACCGCGTCGACGTACTCCATGAAGAAGTAGTCCGCGTCGACCAGCTCCCTGGAGATATCGGCGTAGTCGACCCGGGGTATCGGCACCTTGGTGTGCGCGCGGACCAGCGACATCGCGGCAAGCTCGTTGCGCATCATGTCGCGCTCGCGGGTCAGTACGGCGACGTCGGCGGGCGGCGCGATCTTCAGCACCGCCTGCTGTCCGTCGCGAAGCCGGATCCGATAGGCCACGTTGAACCAGCCGTGCGTGATCTCCTCGGCGAAGTCCTCGCGCTCAGGCACCTGGGCGCTTCCGTAGGCTCGCTCGATCATCGTCCGCAGAGTCTGGGGCGACTGCCGGTTCTTGGTGATGCTCTCGGTCACGGCTTCCACAGACGTTCCTTCGGCGGCGGGGCTCCACGGATCAGCCCGGCCACCACCTGGCGTCTCTCCCCACGGGTGGCCGGACGCGTCATACCGTAGTGCGGGACGGCACTCCACGACTATGAGAGCGTTCCCGTGCCGGGTGGTCGGGTCAGCGCGTCCCGCAGCGGCACGTGCAGGTCCTGCCGTGGCAGCCGCGGATCGGCCGGACACGCTCGCAGGATGTCCACCGCGAGCCGCCCGGGTCCGTCGTCGGTTGCCAGGCCGTGGTCAGAGCGGCTAGGAGATCCGCCCACCTTCGATGCCGTCGAAGCCGGTGAGCGCCACGTCCCTGGGCACGTCGACTCCCTCGGCGTTGAACACATCCAGGAGGCCGAGGGCCGTCTCGTCGTTCGCGCACACCAGCGCCCCGGGCAACGGGACGCGGCCGCTCCGGTAGTCGGCCACGAGCCGCTGGGCCAGCACTCGCCCCGTCGCCCGGGTGAAGTCGCCGCGCAACGCCGGCTTGTGGATGGTTTGGCGCGGCGCTACCCGGCGCCCGCTCCACGGTCCGAGGTGCCGTCAGAACGGTCTGAGCTGCCTGTACAGCTGTCCGAACCGACGCCGACGCCGACGCCGGCGCCGACGCCGGTGTCGGCGTCGGTGTCGGTGTCCGCGTCTACCGCACCTGCTCCCGGGCCGGAGAACGCCCCACAGGCCGCCGAAGCCCTGGTGGCGTGGGTGACGGATCGGGACAGGTCGGGGCGGCCGGTCACCGGCCCCGCTGCGCCGTGTGTGTTGTGTGGCCAGCCCACCCCGTACCGCGCTGGCGGTCGGCCGCAGCACTGGGACGGGGTGTGTACCCCGGGCGCCACGCTCACCGCCGCGACGGCGGCGGTGTCCAACTCACCGATCCCGGCGGCCGGTCCGGCCTCGAGTACCACGTCGGTCGGGAACGACGACCAGGAGCTGCCGGCCGTGCCGGCCGCCGTTGGCCGGCAGCATACCCAGAGCCCGGGACGGCCGAAGGAGCGGCAGGACACCTCCGGCCTGATCGCGCGGAACGTCGCGCAGGCGCTGGAGGACAACGGCGGCGACATGGACGCTGCCCTCGCGGCGCTTATCAAGCGGGCCATCCCGGATGGAATGGCGCTGCTGAACTCCACCCGCGTCGGATCGACTTACGACTTCACGAACTACGTGGACACCGACGCGATTCCGATCCTGAAGAAGCCCTCCCGTGACGGCGCCGACCTGATCTGGGAGGGCCGCCCGAAGTGGCGTAACCGCGCCGTTGAATCCGGCCCCGCCCAGACCGTGACCGCGTTGGACGTGAACGGCGCCTACTTGTCGGCGTTGAAGACGCATCTGCCGATCGGCGCGCCGCGGCACTCCAGTGATGGCACCTACGACCGGAAGCGTTCCGGGGTGTACCTGATCGACCCTCCGGCCTGGGCGCATGAGGACCTCCCGAATCCGTTGGGGAACCGGGAGGAGCCGAGGCCGCTGTGGGTGACTGACCCCACGCTGCGGCTGCTGATCCGCCTGTCGGGCCCGAAGTACGGGCTGTGCGCGCCGCCGGTGATCCGGGAGTCGTGGACGTCCGGGTCGTCGGAGGCGTTGCTGGAGCGGTTCCGTCGGGAGATGGCCGCGGCCCGCGACGCGGCGATCGAGGAGGGCGACCGCGTCACCCTCGAATACGTGAAGGCGATGTACGCCAAGTTCGTCTCCACCATCGGCGAGAGCAGCGCGAATCGGGAGATGCGGCGGCCGGACTGGATGCACATCATCCGCTCCCAGGCGTTCGCGAACCTCTGGCTCAAGGCGTGGAAGGCGCACCAGGCCGGCCTCACGATTGTCCGCATGCTGGGCACGGACGAGCTCCACGTCATCGGCGACTGGCGGCAGGTTTTCACTGAGGGGCGGAAGCTCACCGACATGAAGCTCAAGACCGAGTACACGATCGGGACCGGGGGCGATAGCTGATGGCCGGCCGCTGGGCCAACTTCGGCTTCTACGGCGCCCGAGGCGTCCCCGGCTGGGTCGCCCTCGGCCGGGAAATGGACCGCAACGTCACCGGCATCAAATCCCCCGTCGAATCGACACGAGGCCTCTCCGCCCGGCTGCGCTACCTCACCCGCTCACCAGCCGGCATGGAGGCGATGCGCCGCGCCGGCATCACCGCCCCGCAGCGCAGGATCGACGCCTGGATCGCGAAGACGGTGCGCCCCAACAAGGCGAACCTCCAGCGGATCGACTCGGCGTACTGGGACCTGCGCCGCCGGAACCTCGGCGTCGAATGGCAACGGCGCCTGGCCGACCGCGGCACCCGGATCGAGATCCACCCCGTCGACCAACGCGACGTCACACCCGGCCGCGAGCGGAACATCCCGGTGCGGCGGTTGACGGTGCGGGGGCACCGGATCTGGGACGACATCATCCAGGCCTGGATCGACGAGGACGGCCAGATGCTCGACATCGTCTGGGACGAAATCATCACCGACATCGGCTCCGACTACGACTCCTACTCCTACGTCTCCAGCGTCGGCTTCGGCATCTGACTCTGGCTGTAGGTTCTCTGCTTCTGTGTCATTTTCTCCGTTGTCGTGTCATGACGATGGCACTTCTGACACCTACTGGAGAAGCACAGTTCAGGGGCGTCACCCGATCGTGGTGGGCTGCCGAAGCCGCACTCGGCGGCATGGCCCCGACAGCCCCGGCAAGATGGCCGGGGCCGCCACCGACCCGGACTTCCTTCAGGAGAAGGCCCCGCGGCGCATCTGGCCCGGCATCATGGCCTGGTGACCACGTGGGTGCGCTGCCACTGGGACGAGGAAGACATCTGGTTCTACTTCGAGGTCGACGCCGAAGGCTGGGTCACCCGGCAGGTCGAACTCCAGGGGCCAGAACTGACACCGATCGCGGCCGCCTCCCTCGACGAATGGCGGCAGGCCCACGACGCCGGCCGCCTCGATGAGTACGACAGCAGGTTCGGGATCACCGCCGAACTGCCCGTCTCGGAATGGGCAGACCACGACCCCGAACAACTCACCTTCGAGGCGTTCGAGGAAGTCTGGGGGCTGCCCGTGGCCAGATTGCATCCCGGCCCGGCTGACCGCTCGGCCGTGTGGAGACTTGTTGGCATCATCGCGGCATGACCCCGACCCTTCCCCGCACCGTCCGAGCCGTCGATACCGCTCAGCTCCTGGACCTGGCCCAAGAGGCCGCCATACATGGCTTCAGTCAGCGGCTCCCGGTCGACTGGCTCCGAGAGCACCTTGCCGTGGAGGCGACGCACTACCTGTTCCCGACGCTCGTGCAGCGGCTCGCGCACCGCCCCGAGATGCCGCTGCAGTGGAGGTGCCAGCAACTGCTGACCGTCAACACGGGCGAACAGATCTGGGGTCTGCTCGACGTCCTTCCTGACACCTTCGACAAGATCCCGGAGACCCTGGACACGGCCTTCCAAAAAGGTCATCGTCAGCCGCATCGAGCGAGCAGTCACCGTGCGCGAGTGGATGGAACGGATGGGCGCCGAAGCAGGTTCGTGACGCCCCTGGGCAGCGGTGCAGCCTGCCGGACAGTCTGAGGAAATGACATCGATCTGAGACAGCCGCCAGCCGACATGCTATGAGACTGGGAGACGAACATCCAGGTCACAGCGTCGGCGCATGACAGCGAAAGCGAGAACCTGCACTCGCGCCTTCACCTCGCCGGCCGGCCCCCCCCCCGGGGCGGGCCGCGCCGTCGGCCGGGGGGGTGGGGCCCCCGGGGGGGGGGGGGTGGCGCCCCCCCGTGGCTTATAAACAAAAGAAGC